>NZ_LZKE01000221.1:0-3692 GCF_001672675.1 Mycobacterium sp. E2327 | reverse complement strand
GGGGTGGTCAGCGCGCTGGGGATGTCGGCGCCGTCGACGCGGATGCCGATGGTGCCGATGAGCCCGGCCGTCCGCCCGCCGGCACGCAGGCCCGACTCGACCAGGTAGGTCGTGGTGGTCTTGCCGGACGTTCCGGTGATCCCGATGACCGTGACCTTCTCCGACGGGTTGCCGTACACGGCGGCGGCCAGGCCGCCCAGCACACCGCGGGGCGTGGGGTGTACCAGGGTGGGCACGGTCGCGGCCGGCATCTCGGTGACCCCGGCGGCGTCGGTGAGCACAGCGACGGCGCCGCGTTCGATCGCGTCGCCGGCGTAGCGAGCGCCGTGCGTGGCCGAGCCGGGCAGGGCGGCGAACAGGTCGCCGGGCCGCACGTCCTGGGCGCGCAGCGTCACGCCGGTGACCGGGATGTCGGGGACGGCCACCCCGTCGGCCAGCACCGCGCCGACCTGGGCCGCCAGCTCGGGCAACCGCAGCCCCGCATCCGCGGTCGGGCGCAACTCGGCGGGCACCGGCACTCTGCTCACACCTCCTGCTGGATGATCCCCATGATCAGCCATGACACCCTACCGAGACGCACCCGCCGTGACGTTTACCCGCGCCAGCTGGGCTGCCACCCTGACGACTGTGCTACCGCGCACAGACGGCCGCGAACATTCCCGCCCCCGCGGCCAGCAACACCACGTCGATCAGCAGCGCATAGGTGCGCGGGCGAACGCGGCGCACGACGCCGCGTGCAAGAAAGGGCCCAATCATCAGGGCCGCCCCGATCGCGAGGCCGCGAATCACCACGGTGCTGGTGAGTGCGCCGAACTCACCGAAGGTGGCCATCTTGCCCGTGTAGAGCACCAGCGAGCTGGCCGCCTCGGAGCCGAGAAAGGCACCACCGCTCAGGCCATAGCCGGTGAACACCGGAACGCTGAGCGGTCCGGTCGACAGGATCAGGCCGGTGAGGAATCCGACGACGACGCCCGCGATCGTGAGCTGCCACAGGCGCACCCGCCACTGCCGTGCCGCTACGAGCCGGCGCACCGGCACCATTGCGAGAAAGAAGACGCCCAGCACGCCGTCGACGATCGCTGGCGAGACCGTCAGTAGCGTGTGCGCGCCGACCACCGCCGCGGGGGTGCCCGGCAGCGCGTAGGCGAGCACCGGCCGCCAGCGAATCTGCCGCCACCACGCCGCGACCCGGCCCACGTTGGCCATCACCGCGGCAATACCCATGACGGGCACAGCGATTCGTGGGCCGTACATCGTCACCAGGATCGGCAACAGCACCAATGACGATCCGGTGCCGACCAGGCCGCCGAGAGCGCCGGCGCCCAAAGCAACGAGGAACAGAACAACGAGAGCGAACATGCGCGGACCTTCTCGACGACGCGAGGCGCGCCGCCGGAGATCCTCCAGGCTTTTGTCCGTTCAGATGACCGCACCTTTTCGGAAGACGCGGTGGCGTCGCTCGGACCAGTCACGCTCGCACGCCGGAACCCTAGACGCTATCGGGCCCCACGCTAGCACGCTCGCGAATCATGGCTGCTCCAGCCGAGTTTCAGGTGGCCTGCAGGGTCAGCGGCGGGCCCGGATCCGGTGACAGCGGCACGTTCTCGCGCTGCATCAGCCAACCCGCGATGTTGTGGAACAGCGGGGCCGCCGAGTGCCCGGGCGAGCCGTCCGCGTTGCGCTGCGGGTTGTCCATCATGATGCCGATGACATAGCGGGGATTGTCGACGGTGGCCATGCCGGCGAAGGTGATCCAGTAGACGTCGTCGAAGTAGCAGCCGCAGCCGGGGTTGATCTGCTGGGCGGTCCCGGTCTTGCCGGCCATCTGATAGCCGGACACGGCGGCCGACGGCCCGGTGCCCTGCTGGTAGCCCATCGGGTCGCTTTGCACGACGGCGCGCAACATGCCGCGAACGGTCTGCGCGGTCTGCGGCGACACCACCCGAACACCGTCCGGGTGCGGTTCTTCGGTCCGGGTGCCGTCAGGTGCGATGGTGGCCTTGATGATCCGCGGCGGGACCCGTAGCCCGTCGTTGGCGATCGTCTGGTACATGTCGGTCATCTGCAGCAGGGTCATCGAAAGCCCTTGGCCGATAGGCAGGTTCGAGAAGGTGCTGCCCGACCATTGGTCGATCGGCGGCACCAGGCCCGCGCTCTCGCCGGGCAGCCCGACGTTGGTGCGCTGGCCCAGCCCGAACTTGCGGACCATGTCGTAGAAGCGTTCGGGGCCGACGCGCTGCGCCAGCATCAGGGTGCCGACGTTCGACGACTTTCCGAACACGCCGGTGGTGGTGTAGGGCATCACGCCGTGGTCCCAGGCGTCGTGAATGGAGACACCGCCCATCTGGATCGAGCCGGGCACGTGCAACACCTCGTCGGGGTTGGACAGGCCGTACTCGATGACCGACGACGCGGTGATCACCTTGTTCACCGATCCCGGTTCGAAGGGCGAGGACACCGCCAGGTTGCCCAGCTGCCGGTCGCCCTGGCGCCCGATGTCCTGCGAGGGGTCGAAGGTGTTGTCGTTGGCCATCGCCAGCACCTCGCCCGTCTTCGAGTCCAGCACGACGGCCGAAACGTTGTGCGCCCCAGACAGATTCTTCGCCTGCTGGACCTGCTGCTGGACGTAGAACTGGATGTCGTCGTCGAGGGTCAGCTGGACGGTCGAACCGTTGACCGCGCGGTGCCGGTTGCGGTAACTGCCCGGGATGACGACGCCGTCGGATCCGCGGTCATAGGTGACCGAGCCGTCGGTTCCGGAAAGGACGGAATCCAGCGAGTCCTCCAGCCCGAGCAACCCGTGGCCGTCCCAATCGATGCCGCCGACGATGTTGGCCGCCAGCGATCCGCCCGGGTACTGGCGCAGATCCTGGCGTTCGGAGCCGACCTCGGGAAACTTGTCCGAGATCGCGCTGGCGACGGCGGGGTCGACGGCGCGCGCCAGGTACACGAAGTTCTCGTTGCTTTGCAGCTTCTTCAGCACGGTCGCGTAGTCCGGCTTGTTGTTCAGCCGGGTGGAGACCTCCTTGGCCATGTCGCGCAGCCGCTCCTGCGGATCGGGGGCGGCGGGGTTCTTCTTTTTCGCCTCTTCCAGCTGCTGGTGAATCCGCTTGGGCTGGAACGTCAATGCGCGGGACTCGATGGTGAAGGCCAGCTGTTGGTTGTTGCGGTCCACGATGCTGCCGCGGACCGCCTTCTCGACGTCGGTGACCTTGAGCTGTCCGGCCGCCTGGGCGCGCAGCTTCGGGGCGTCGGTGACCTGCAAGACGAACAGCTGCGCCGCGGCGACCGCCATCAGCAGCGCGATCACGATGTTGCCGGCCCGACGCCGGAATACGAACGACGCGCCGCGCGTCCCCACCTCCACGATCTGGCGGGTGCGCCGCTCGCGCGCCGAGTGTCCGACGCCCGCCGCCTCGGCCGGACGGGTTTGCTTGCCTTGCTTTTCTTTACGGGGGTTCTTCGGTAACCGGACGTCCTTGGGCTCCTGCGGTTTACGGGGCCGGCGCGTCGGCCGCACCGACGGCGACCGGCGTGCCCGCCTGTCCTCGCCGCGGCTCACCGGGCGGCACCCGGCGTCGCGACGGTGAGCGGCCCGAACTGTTGGCCGTTAGCCGGCGCGCTCGGTTGCGGGGCCTGAGGGGCTGGCGCGGCCGGACCGGGCATTGCCGGCCGCACCGGGACCGGCACTT
>NZ_LZKE01000220.1:0-11243 GCF_001672675.1 Mycobacterium sp. E2327 | reverse complement strand
CTCGATACCGTCAAGCAGCTCGGCGGTTTTCGCCCGCCCATGGGTCTCGACCACGGCCGCCACCACATCGGTGCCGCGTTCCAGACGCCGGTGCGCCTCACCGAGCATCGCGTACGTCTTGCCGACACCAGGTGCGGCACCGAGGTAGATGCGTAGTTGCCCGCGCTTCGGATGGTGGTCGGTCACGCTCACGTCAACCATCATCCCCCTAAGGCATTAGCTCGAGGCCGGATACTGGTGATCGAGTTGCAGGTTGAGTTGCAGCACGTTCACCGTCGGCTCGCCGAAGATCCCGAGGTCTCGCCCGCTGCGGAACCGCGCCACGACGGCACGGATCTGATCCGGGCTGACGTGCCGGGCCTTTGCCACCCGTGCGACCTGGATGTCGGCGTAGGCCGGCGAGATATGCGGGTCCAGACCGCTGCCGCTGGCGGTGACTGCGTCGGCGGGTACGACCGGGTTTGCGGGTGCCGCGCCGCGGACGGGGACGATCTGGCCGATCGTGTAGTCCTCGCCGTACTTGGCGCACTCGACCTTGACACCCTGGTACAGGGGGAGAAACGGGGTCTGAGTCGACTGGCACGGCTCGTTGACGCTGACGACGCGGGTCGGATGGACGACGTTTCCGGCCGCGTCGCGGGGACCGATCACCGACAGCACCGCGCCGACGCCGCCGCCGGTGCAGAACGGGCGTGATCCGTCGACACCCTCCAGCTGTCCCACCGCGGTGCTGCGCGTGCACACCTGGGTCAGCAGGCTGGGCTTGAAGCCCGCGTCGGAGGCGGACTTGCCTGCCGTCAATTGCGCAGGGTCGGCGGGGGTGTCGACAATGCTTTCCGGCCCGAGGTTGCTTGCGCCCGAGGACGTCGGGTCGTAGCCGTTACCGGCCGCCGAGGGGCGGCTCTGGAAGTACTGCGGCAGCGGGTTGCCGTCCTTGTCGGTGAACAGTTGACCGATCAGACGGCTGCCGACCGGCTTGCCGTTCGCGGTGAGGATCGACCCTTCCGCGTTGTCGTGCAGCCCCGGTATCTGGGCGACCAGCCAGATGAACACGGGGTAGGCGAGGCCGGTGATCACGGTCAGCACCAGTAGCGCGCGGAAGGCCGCCCAGTGCAAGCGGACGAAATTGGAGAACTTCATGTCAGGACATCCCGGGGACGAATTGGACGATGAGGTCGATGGCTTTGATCCCGATGAACGGGGCGACGATGCCGCCGAGACCATAGATGTAAAGGTTGCGGCTCAACAGCTTTGACGCGCTGCTCGGCGTGTAGCGCACGCCGCGCAGCGACAGCGGGATCAGCATGACGATGATGATCGCGTTGAAGATCACCGCCGACAGGATCGCGGACTGCGGGCTGTGCAGCCGCATGATGTTGAGCATGTCCAGCCCGGGGAACAGCGCGACGAACATCGCCGGGATGATCGCGAAGTACTTTGCGATGTCGTTGGCGATCGAGAAGGTGGTCAGGGCGCCACGGGTGATCAGCAGTTGCTTGCCGATCTCGACGATCTCGATGAGCTTGGTCGGGTCGGAGTCGAGATCGACCATGTTGCCGGCCTCTTTGGCCGCCGACGTGCCGGTGTTCATCGCCACCCCCACGTCGGCCTGAGCCAGCGCCGGCGCGTCGTTCGTGCCGTCACCGGTCATCGCGACCAGCTTGCCGCCCTCCTGCTCGCGCTTGATCAGCGCCAGCTTGTCCTCCGGCGTGGCCTCCGCGAGGAAGTCGTCGACGCCTGCCTCGTCGGCAATCGCCTTGGCAGTCAATGGGTTATCGCCGGTGATCATCACCGTACGGATGCCCATCTTGCGCATCTCGTCGAAGCGCTCGCGCATGCCCTGCTTGACGACGTCCTTGAGGTGGATGACACCGAGTACCGCCGCCTCGCCGTTCAGGCACTCGCCGACGACCAGCGGGGTGCCCCCGCCCGCGGAGATGCCGTCGACGATCTCGCCGAGCTGCAATGGAACGTTACCGCCTTGGGCGCGTACCCATTCCGCGACCGAGCTGGCCGCGCCCTTGCGCAGCAGGTGTCCGTCGAGGTCGACACCCGACATCCGCGTCGATGCGGAAAAGGCCACCCATTGCGCCTGCGAGAGTTCGCCAGGAGTGCGCGCGCGCAACCCGAAGTGCTGCTTGGCGTACACGACGATCGAGCGTCCTTCCGGCGTTTCGTCGGCCAGGCTGGACAGCTGCGCTGCGTCGGCCAATCGCTCATCGGTGACTCCGTCGAGGGGGACGAAGGCGGCGGCCTGCCGGTTGCCCAACGTGATCGTGCCGGTCTTGTCGAGCAGGAGCGTGTTGACGTCACCGGCGGCTTCCACCGCGCGCCCGGACATCGCGAGCACATTGCGCTGCACCAGCCGGTCCATGCCGGCGATGCCGATGGCCGACAGGAGTGCGCCGATCGTCGTGGGAATCAGGCACACCAGCAGCGACACCATCACGATCCCGGTGACGCCACTTGCGTCGAGCGCCTGGGTGTCCGGGACGCCCGGGTTGTTCGCCTTCGAGTAGATCGCCAGCGGCTGCAGCGTGGCGACGGCGAAGACGAAGATGATCGTCAGTGCGGCCAGCAGGATGTTCAGCGCGATCTCGTTGGGGGTCTTCTGCCGGTTGGCGCCCTCGACGAGCGCGATCATCCGGTCGATGAAACTCTCCCCGGGCTTCTGGGTGATTTTCACGACGATGCGGTCACTCAGCACCGTGGTGCCCCCGGTGACCGCCGACCGGTCGCCGCCGGACTCGCGGATCACCGGCGCCGACTCACCGGTGATCGCCGATTCGTCAACCGAGGCAATGCCTTCCACCACATCGCCGTCACCCGGAATCACCTGCCCGGCCTCGACCACAACGATGTCGCCCTGCTGCAGCAGTGGCGCCGCCACCTCGTCTTCCACGCCCGTGCCGCCGGGTTCCCAATTTCTGAGGCGCCGGGCCACGGTGTGGCTTTTGGCGCGGCGCAGTGTTTCGGCCTGGGCCTTGCCGCGGCCCTCGGCCACCGCCTCCGCGAGATTCGCGAACAGCACGGTCAGCCACAGCCAGACCACGATCAGCCACGCGAACCAGGTTTCGTTGACGATCGCCAGCCAGGTGCTCCACGCGGCGCCGATTTCGACAATGAACATCACCGGGTTGCGCCACAGGGTGCGCGGGTCGAGCTTGCGCAGCGCGTCCGGCGTCGACTTCCAGAGCATCTTCGGGTCAAGCAAGCCGCCCTGTACCCGTTTGGTGCTCAATGGCGGTTCGGGCTGGGTCTCTTCGCCCGATTCGATGGCGGTTGCAGTCATCAGTGGATTCCTTCAGCGAGAGGTCCGAGCGCGAGCATGGGCAGGAAAGTGAGGGCAACGAGGATCACCGTGACGCCGGCCACCATTCCGACGAACTGCGGACGATGGGTGGGCAGCGTGCCCGCCGATTCCGGCGTGTGGCCCTGCTTGGCGAGCGAGCCCGCCAGTGCGAGCACGAGCACGATCGGCAGGAATCTGCCGAAGACCATGGCCAACCCCAGCGCGGTGTTCCACCAGTTGGTGTTGACGCTGATCCCGGCGAACGCCGACCCGTTGTTGTTGGCGGCAGACGTGAACGCGTACAAGACCTCCGACAGCCCGTGCGGGCCGGTGTTGAGCATGCCGGCGCGTTCGCCGGGCAGCGCCATCGCGATGGCCGTACCGATCAGGACGATGAGCGGTGTCACCAGGAAATAGCTTGACGCGAGCTTGATTTCGCGCGGGTTGATCTTCTTGCCGAGGTATTCCGGAGTACGCCCAACCATCAGCCCGGCGACGAATACCGTGATTACCGCGAGGATCAGCATGCCGTACAGGCCCGAGCCGGTGCCACCGGGCGCCACCTCGCCGAGCTGCATGTTGAACAGCGTGATCATGCCGCCGAGGCTGGTGTAGGAGTCGTGGAACGAGTCAACGGCACCGGTGGAGGTGAGCGTCGTCGAGTCGGCGAACACCGCCGAGTCGGCGATGCCGAACCGTTGTTCGACGCCTTCCATTGCCGATCCGACGGCGGTCGGCACGGTGCCGTGGTGCTGCAGCTGGAACCACATCATGAAGGTCACGCTGATCGCGTACAGCGTCGCCATGACGGACGCGATCGCGTAGCCCTGCTTGGGGCTGCCGACCATTCGCCCAAACGTGCGCGGCAGCGAGAAGCTGATCGCCAACAGCAGGAAGATCTCCACCCAGTTGGTCCACGTCGTCGGATTTTCAAAAGGGTGCGCGGAGTTCGCGTTGTAGAACCCGCCGCCGTTGGTGCCGAACTCCTTGATCACTTCTTGGCTGGCCACCGGGCCGCCGGTGATCGTCTGCTGGGCGCCGCCCAGGGTGGTGACGACCTGGTCGTGCAGGTGGAAGTTCTGGATCACCCCACCGGCTATGAGAACGATCGCGCCGACGACCGAAACTGGCAACAGGATGCGCAGCACCGTGCGCACGAGGTCGACCCAGAAGTTCCCCAGGTCTCCGGTACGCATCCGGGCGAACCCGCGCACCAATGCGATCGCCACCGCCATGCCGACGGCGGCCGAGGCGAAGTTCTGCACCGCAAACCCGGCCATCTGCACCAGATGGCCATCGGTGGACTCCCCGGAATAGGCCTGCCAGTTGGTGTTGGTGATGAAGCTGACCGCGGTGTTCCATGCCAGCGCGGGCGTCATCTTCGTGGCCGGATCGTGCAGGTGCAACGGCAACTTGTCCTGCACAAGCTGGAATGCGAACAGGAACAGGATGCTGATCGAGCTGAACGCCAAGACGCTGCGCGCGTACGCGCCCCACGTCTGCTCCGAGCGCGAATCGACACCGATCAGCCGGTAGATCACCCGCTCGACATACGAGTCCTTATCCGACGTGTACACGCGATACATGTAGTCGCCGAACGGCACATGCACCACCACGAGCGCCACGACGAGGAAGGCGAGGAAGAACAATCCCGCTGTTGTTGTGCTCACTAGAACCTCTCCGGGAACAGCAGGGCGGCGGCGAGGTACAGCGCCAGGAGGACGGAAAGCACCAAGCCGACAACGTTTTCGTAACTCACAGCCGCTCAACCAACTTCTGCGTCAGGCCGAGGAGGGCAAACACCGCAATCGTCACCAAGACGTAGATCAACACGCCCATCTTGTCTCCGTTCAGCACTTGAAACCTCATCGAGTCAGCCGCAGCGCAGTCCCTCGGAGGCAAGGTCAGCTTGAAACTAGCCGGGGTTTCCCGGATAGGGCCTTTGGTTGACACTTTCCTAACGGCGTTGCAGTGCGCCTTTACGGTTTCTTTGCGCTCATGTGTTCGAAAGCGCTGTGACCCGTCCCGGGGGCCGGTTGTACCTGAATTACCAAGCGCGACAAGCACTGTGAAGGGTGCGACAACTAGGCGGTGTGCTATCCGTTCAGCCGTTCGTGCAGAGCACGCAACGCGACATATCGACGGTCGACATCGGCGCGATCGGATTCATCGGGAACCGATTCGGCATTGGCGCGGTGAATCATCGCCGCCTGGTCCATCAGGACCTGGGCGCGTTGGGGGTCGGTCGTCTGCTCCATGATCGTCGTTAAGGCGTCGAGCTGGCGGATCATCACCGCGGGCATCCCGCGGCTGGCCTGGCGAATCTTCTCGAAGGC
Source organism: Mycobacterium sp. E2327 (assembly GCF_001672675.1). Taxonomy (NCBI): domain Bacteria; kingdom Bacillati; phylum Actinomycetota; class Actinomycetes; order Mycobacteriales; family Mycobacteriaceae; genus Mycobacterium; species Mycobacterium sp. E2327. Next base: position 5,615 of record NZ_LZKE01000220.1, on the reverse strand, counting down.
TCGCTGCACCAGCCGCTCATAACTGACTTGATCGGAGATGACGCGGATGGCCCCGAGATGGTCGCGATGGATTTGGGTGGGCGTCCATACCGGTGCGATCTTGCACAGGCAGTCGCCGAGCCAGTCGATGCACGTCAGTGCGGTGAAGGTGTCATTGACCGCCGGCGATAACGCGCGTATGGCGATCTCGACGAGCTGATCCACACCGAACGCGACGTCCTGCGTCAGCGTGCGGTGCGGCCCGGTTGCCTGAGCGCGGGCCAGGTAGTCCGCCACCTGCTCCGTGGCGGTGGCGGGCCACACACTGGCCAGTTCGCGGCCCTCGACGAGGAAGTGGCCCGGGCGATAGGGCAGCCTGATCACCGCGTCCGCCTCAGTGGCAATGCGGACTAGCGTCTGATGCCGAATGAATTGCAGGTAGCCGCTTTTGGGCGTGCGAATGACGCTGCCGGAGGTTTCGATCCTGGCGAGTAGCTCCTCGAGCGAGGGACCCTGGGTGAGCTTTGTCGAGGGCCGCGGCCGATCGCTGCTCTGCGCCGCGACGGCTTCGGCCAGGTCCTTGGCGATGCTGGCGATCACCTGTGGCAGCTGGATCTGGGTGGCGATGTGGTGGATGAAATAGATCAGTACCGCCAGATCGATGAGAACCAGACCGAACGCGGTCGTGATGGATATGTGAGGCACGAACTCGCCCCGATTGCCGGGGCCGATCGAGACCAGCGCCACGACGCAATACACGAACGTCGCCACGAACGTTCCGAGGGTGAGCTGGGTGCCGCGGTCACGGATGAAGTTGCGCAGCATCCGCGGACCGAACTGGGTTGATGCGAGCGTCAGGGTCACGATCGTGATGGAAAAGACGATGCCGACGACGGTGATTACCGACGCCGCAATCGAAGTCAGGAGTTGACGCGCCGCGTCGGCGGAGCCGCTGATCACCCACGACGGGGCGCGGAACTCACCCTGGTAAGCGGCCCTGTCGAGCCGCAGGGTAAGCGCGAAAAGCCCGAGCGCACCGACTATCAGAATCGTAGGAACCAACCAGAGATTGGTGCGCACCTCTTCTCGCCGCCACTCTGGCCACACCACACGAAGGCGTGGCATCACATCAGTGCAGCCCCCGACGCTCGATTCACTACCACGGCGGATATCTAACTGACCGGCCCAGACAACCGCAAGCTGTTTCCGCTGACCGCTTCAGCCCGCAGCGTCCCCGTTCACGCTCGCCCAGTCGATAAGGTGGCGTAAAGGTTGGGCCACGGGGCGTATAGATGTCGTTGGGATTAATAGTCGGTGCCGCGAACTCGGCGTAGACCCGAATGCATGCGAAGGACCGCGCAGCGACGCCCTGGACCGGGTGTACTTCAGCCGACCGACAACGTACCGGCGCGACCGCAGTGGTGGTCGCGGCTGCTCGACGGCGCCCACCAGTGGGGATCGTTCGATGCCACGGTTGGCAGTTACGGCGTCCAGCGCTATCGGTTGACTATCTACCCACCTGGAAGCACGACCGCTGATCGCCGGCTGGCGCGCCTGTGGCGGGGATGGCCGATAACCGGCGCGGCGCTCGGGCTGCTCGCGATCATGGTGCTGGGCAACGCGGCGGCCTCACCCGACACGATGCTGGAGATCTTCGTGGTCGCGTACGTGGGTGTTGGCGCGCTCCTGTTCTTCCGGGCCGGCCCCCTCCGGGTGCGCGTCAGGTCGATGTCGATTGTCCTTTTACCCAACAGCGACGACGCGGATGAGCGACACAAGTACGCCGAGTGGCGCACCTTGGCCGGCGCGCTGACCCGTGCCGACCGGATGCTGGCCACTGGTGCGGTCTCCGTGGTCGAGCACGAGGCCATCTGGTGGGAAGCCTACGAGCGAGTTGAGGCGATTGCGCATGTCTAACACCCTGTCCCAGATTCCCGAGGCCGTCGCCGCGGCTTCGGTGTTGCTGACCGTCTACTACTTGGGTCGGCGCGGAAGCGGTCGATCCCGCTTCGAATCCTGGTCTGGGGGAAGACAAGCGAACAGCGCGACCCTAAAACGGAAGTGATGCGGCCGATCTCAGGCCCATGATCGCTTTGGTCGTCATCGGCCAACTTATCTGAGCAGCGCGTCGGCCGCCGGGCCGAGCGCGAGCGCGGGCAGATATTCCAGCCCGACGATGATCACGGTCGCACCGACGATGAGGAAAACGAACGTCGGACTGTGCGTGCGTAGCGTTCCGGCGGTGATGACACCGGCCCGCTGGGACGCGAAGGCTCCAGCGAGCGCGAGCACGGCAATGATCGGCAGGAACCGTCCTACCACCATGGCGAGCGCAAGCCCGACGTTGTACCACGTGGTGTTGCCGGAAAAACCGGCGAAGGCGCTGCCGTTGTTGGCCGCGGCACTGGTGAAGGCGTACAGCACCTCGGAAGTTCCGTGGGACCCTGTGTTCAGCATGGAGGCGCGTTCACCGGGCAGCGCCACGGCCACCGCCGTTCCAATAAGTACCGCCGCCGGAAGAGTCAATAGGTAGAGGCTGACGAGCTTGATGTGGCGGGCATGGAGCCGCTGCTTGAGGTATTCCGGTGTGCGTCCGATCATCAGGCCGCCCAGGAAGACGGCGAGCAGGGTCATCATCAGCAGGCCGTAGAGCCCACTGCCGGCACCGCCGGGCGCCACCTCGCCGAGCATCATGTTCAGCATCAGCACGGCACCGGCGGCGCTCGCGTAGCTGTCATACGAGGAGTTGGCCGCGCCGTCGGCGCTGGCGGTGGCGACCTGACCGAAGACGGCGCTGCCGGGAACCCCAAAGCGGGTCTCGGTGCCTTCCGTTGCCGCACCGACGGCATGGATCGCGGTGCCATTCGTGATCAGATCCGACGCGATGATCGCCGCGGTGCCGACCACGAACAAGGTTGCGGCTGCGGCAAATAGCGCCCAACCCTGCTTCTTATCGCCGACCATCACCCCGAACGTCCTGATGAACGCCACGGGAACCAAGAGCATCGCAACAATCTCGACGATGTTGGTGACCGGCGTCGGGTTCTCGAAGGGATGGGCGCTGTTCGCGTTGAAGGCGCCACCGCCGTCACCCGACATCAGCTTGATGGATTCCCATGTCGCTACGGGGCCGCCAAGAATTCTCTGGTGTCCGCCGGCGATCGTCGTGATGTCTTGCGGCGCGGCCAGATTATTGACCACCCCGAGTGCGAGCAGGATAAGAGTAACGACGATCGACAGCGGGACCAGGATTCGCAGCACCGTTCGCACCATGTCGACCCAGAAGTTGCCGATCTGCTCGTTTCGGTACTGCGAAAGTCCTCGGATTAATGCCACGGCGACGCACATTCCGACCGCGCAGCTGGCGAACGCCTGAACACCCAGTCCGGCCAGCAACCCGATGTGGCCGAGTGTGGTTTCGCCGGCGTAGTTCTGCCAACTGGTGTTGGTGACGAACGAGATCGCGGTGTTGAAAGCCAGCGCAGGCGTCATGCCCTTGTGCCCCCATGGCTCCGGCAGTCGTGTCTGTGTTAATAGCAGCCCGTACAGGAAGAGCACGCTGACGGCGGAGAATGCAAGGACCGATGCGCTGTATTTCGCCCACCGTTGCTGGCCTTCGGGTTGGGCCCCCATCACCCGGTAGAACACTTTCTCGACGCGCCAATGCCGCGTATCGGCGTAGACGCGGGCCATGTAGTCGCCCAGCGGCACATGCAGAGTCACGACCAAAACAGCAACCGCGGCGACTTGCAGCGAGGCCGCCATTCCCCATTGAGATGGATTGTCGATGGGAATGCTCCTTGATTCAATCCCGGTCCGTCCGAAGAGAAACTACGCGTATTGGGCGCGTATCGCCGTCAACAAACCGTCAAGGACACCGCCAGCCAGGTCAAGAAGTTGTAAAGCGGCATTGCCCGCGCGGGTCGCGGCCTGCTGCAATGCATCTCATGACCCACACCACGGTTGTCGCGCTCGCGGTGCCCTCAGTGCTGGAGCGCTACGGTGTGGGCTGGGACGACGAACCGCCGTCGCGCAGCCGAATCAACTTCTGAACCGGGACTTTAACGCCCGCATTTCAACCCTTCTCGATTCGTTCCTTATCGTGTTCCTTCCGATTGCGTTCGCGTCGCATCGCGCGACGCCCGCTGTCAGATCTCAAGACTTCGAAAGTTGTCATGTCCAAGAGTTTTTCAAAATCACCCATTGTTCTAGTTACCGGCGCCACCAACGGCATCGGCTTTGCAACGGCCCGGCGGTTCGCCGATAACGGCGCGACCGTATACCTGCACGCTCCCGACCAGGACAGTGGCGAGGAGGCGATGGCGCGGCTGGTGGAGGACGGAGCGGAGCCGCTGCGCCTGAACCTGGTCGTCGCCGACTTCGCCCGCCTGGACGGGGTCGCCGACCTGGCCGACCGGCTCGCCGCGACCCTGCCGGCGCTGGACGTGCTGGTCAATAACGCCGCAGTCGCCGCACCCCAGGGGCGCACCCACACAGAGGACGGGCTCGAGCTGACCTTCCAGGTCAACTACCTCGCGCACTACCTGCTGACCACGAGGCTGGTGCCGCTACTCGTCGCCGCCGGCGGACGAGTCGTCAACGTGTCGTCGGCGACGCACGTCGGGGGGAACATCAAGTGGAAGAACCTCGCCGGCGAACGGTATTGGCCGCTGGCGGCTTACGCGCAATCCAAGCTCGCCCTCACGATGTACAGCAAGTGGCTGGCTGAGGCGGGCGGCGCTTCGTTCACCGCCGTCAGCGTTCATCCCGGCGTGTACCGCACGCAGCTGTTGCCCATCTACGACCGCGTCGGTCGGCCGGCCGAGGAGGCCGCGCCGATCATGGCCACCCTCGGATCACCCGCCTATCCCGTGGTCGACGGTGGGTACTACGACGGTCTGCACCTCACGAAGGCCGCTGCGCTCGTGGATAATTCGCGCGCTCGCGGCCGGCTGGAGAAACTCAGCGCCGACCTCGTCGAGTCTGCGCTTCACTAAGAAATTTCAACATCGTGATTGCTGCACCGAGATGCCAGGCAGTCGTGTTGGGGCGGTTACGGATTCCGGTGTGGACGTCGTTCAACTAGCAGGCCCACAGTCGCGTTGCAGTGCTTGAGGTGCATCGCGAGCCTGACGGAAATCCTGGAATTGCCACAATTGGCCACCCTGGCTCGATATCGAAAGTCCCTCAAGCGATCTCTTCTCCAGCGCGGGATGTTCAACCGCCCTTTTCGCTTGCGCGCGTCTCGCGTGGACCGGGGCCTATCTGCCCCGTCGATGTTGCACGATGATGAATGCCACCACCATCACTACGATGATCGTCGCAAGGACTGCGATACCGATGATCTGTTGGGTGTTGCTGTAGTGCGGGATGTAATTGGGGTCTAGGGTCGACTCTCGACGCAGCGGCGTGAGCATCGTATTGCCTGTCATGAGCCGGGCGCATCAGCGGCCGAGTTGGATGGCTTTGACGACTAGCAGCAGCGCACCGACGACCAGGTAGCTGCGCAGGGCGATCATGCCGAGCCGGGTGCCGGGGGACCAGGTGACCGGTTCGAGCAGCGTCAGCGGCGGCATCCGCCAGGTGTTGCGGTCGACGGGACGTGCCGGCGGCGTCGCGGCTGGTTTGGCGGGCTG
>NZ_LZKE01000219.1:0-46971 GCF_001672675.1 Mycobacterium sp. E2327 | reverse complement strand
AAGTCCTCCTGGGCCGCCAGCTCGGCGATCCGCTCCTCCAGCCGGTCGTAGCTGGCCTGCAAGCGGGCGGCGCGGCGCTTGTTGCGGGTCGTGCAATCGGCGCGAACCAGCTTGTGCAGCCGCGGCAGCAGCGGCCCCGCGTCGGTGACATAGCGGCGCACCGCCGAGTCGGTCCACTTGCCCTCGCCGTAGCCGTGGAACCGCAGGTGCAGAAACACCAGCTGTGAAACGTCGTCGACCATCTGCTTGGAATACTTCAACGCGCGCAACCGCTTTCGGGCCATCTTGGCGCCCACCACCTCGTGGTGGTGAAAACTCACTCCGCCGTTGGGCTCGTGCCGCCGCGTCGCCGGCTTGCCGATGTCGTGCAGCAGCGCGGCCCAGCGCAGCACCAGGTCCGGTCCCTCGTCTTCTAGCGCGATGGCCTGGCGCAGCACCGTCAGCGAATGCTGGTAGACGTCCTTGTGCTGGTGGTGTTCGTCGATGGCCATCCGCATGCCGCCCACCTCGGGCAGCACCACTTCACCCATCCCGGTCTCGACCAGCAGGTCGATGCCGGCCACCGGGTCGTCGCCGAGCAGCATCTTGTCCAGCTCGGCGGCCACCCGCTCGGCGCTGATCCGCGCCAGCTGCGGCGCCATCTCGTCGATCGCCTCCCGCACCCGCGGCGCGACGGTGAAACCGAGTTGCGAGACGAACCGCGCGGCGCGCAGCATCCGCAGCGGGTCGTCGCCGAAGGACACCGAGGGCGCGGCCGGGGTGTCCAGCACGCGCTGGCGCAGCGCCGCCAAACCACCTAGGGGATCAAGGAATTCACCCGGGCCGGTCGGCAGCACCCGCACGGCCATCGCGTTCACCGTGAAATCGCGGCGCACCAGATCGTCCTCGAGGCGATCGCCGAAGCGCACCTCGGGTTTGCGCGACACCTGGTCGTAGGCGTCGGCGCGGAACGTGGTGATCTCCAGGCGGTAGTCGCCCTTGCCGACGCCGACGGTGCCGAACTGGATGCCCGTCTCCCACACCGCGTCGGCCCAGCGCCGCACTAATTCCTGGACCTGCTCGGGGCGGGCGTCGGTGGTGAAATCCAAGTCGGGACTGAGCCTGCCCAGCAACGCGTCTCGCACCGAACCGCCGACGAGGTACAGCTCGTGACCGCCGGCTTCGAAGAGCGCGCCCAACTCACCCAGCACGGAGGCGTGCTTGTTCAGGGCGACCGCGGCAGCGGTCAGCAGGTTGGCATCCTGGGCGGCGTCAGGCACGTTCGATCAGCGTAGTCGGGTGACGCGGCCGACACTGACCCGCGCCGCCGGACGGTGACTAGCGGCGAGTATCTCGGGAAGACCAGCCCGTCCCAGCTACTATCGCTTGGGTGTCGGACGCCGAACAAGCCAAACCACGTCGACGCCGGGGGCGGCGTCGGCGTCGTGGCGCGGCTGCCGCGGCCGAAACCCCCAAGGATCCCCAGACGAACGGCGACTCGCCGCCCTCTAATTCCCGGCGGTCCCGGCCATCCCGCGGCGTCCCCGATCGACTCAAGACCGTCCACGAAACCTCCGCCGGCGGTCTCGTCATCGACGGAATCGACGGGCCGCGCGACGAGCAGGTCGCGGCGCTGATCGGCCGCGTCGATCGGCGCGGACGGATGCTGTGGTCGCTGCCCAAAGGACATATAGAGATGGGCGAGACCGCGGAACAGACCGCCATCCGCGAGGTCGCCGAGGAAACGGGTATTCGCGGCAGCGTGCTCGCCGCGCTGGGACGCATCGACTACTGGTTCGTCACCGACGGCCGCCGGGTGCACAAGACCGTGCACCATTATTTGATGCGCTTCTCCGGCGGAGAGCTCTCCGACGAGGACCTTGAAGTCGCCGAGGTGGCATGGGTGCCGATCGGCGAGCTGCCGTCCCGGTTGGCCTATGCCGACGAGCGCCGCCTGGCCCAGGTCGCCGACGAGCTGATCGACAAGCTGCAGAGCGACGGCCCGTCCGCGCTTCCGCCGCTGCCGCCGAGCTCGCCGCGGCGACGCCCGCAAACGCATTCACGGACCCGGCATTCCGACAAGCCCGTGGCGGGCCGGAAGAACGGTCACGGGCCAGGGCCGTGACGGCTCCGCGACTCTGCTGGGCCGGCTTCGTTCGCCTCGCCGCAGTGGTTGGCATCGTGGCCGGTTTTGCGGTGCTCGCCGGGCCCACCCCGCGCGCGGCCGCGGGCGAACCCGGGGAGACGCCCTTCGTCCGGGTCCGCATCGACCAGGTGACCCCGGACGTGGTCACCACGACCAGCCCACCCGTCGTCACCGTCAGCGGAATGGTGACCAATATCGGTGACCGCCCGGTCCGCGACGTCATGGTTCGGCTGGAGCACGCGCCGGCGGTCAACGACTCCGCGGCGTTGCGCACCTCGCTGGACGGCAGCACCGACCAGTACCAGCCGGCCGCCGATTTCCTCACGGTGGCCCCCGAGCTGCAGCGCGGCCAGGAAGTGAGCTTCACCCTGGCGGCCCCCCTGCGCGCATTGACCAAGCCGTCTTTGGGGATGGAGAAGCCCGGGATCTACCCCGTCCTGGTCAACGTCAACGGGACACCCGACTACGGCGCCCCGGCCCGCCTCGACAACGCCCGGTTCCTGCTGCCCGTGGTCGGCGTGCCGCCCGATCACGCCGACGACGTTAATTCCGCCGTCGCGCCCGACACCTCCAAACCCGTGTGGATCACCATGCTCTGGCCGCTGGCCGATCGGCCGCGGCTGTCCCCTGGCGTGCCCGGCGGCACGATTCCCGTCCGGTTGGTCGACGACGACTTGGCCACCTCCCTGGCCACCGGCGGGCGGCTGGACATCCTGCTCGCCGCCGCGGAGGTCGCCACCAGCCACGATGTCGACCCGGACGGCGCCGTCAGCCATGCGCTGTGCCTGGCCGTCGACCCGGACCTGCTGGTCACCGTCAACGCGATGACGGCGGGCTACGTGGTGTCCAATTCGCCTGACGGGCCCGCCCAGCTGCCGGGCACTCCGACCCACCCGGGAACCGGCCAGGCCGCCGCGACCGAGTGGCTGAACCGGCTGCGCGCCCTATCCCACCGCACCTGCGTGGCGCCGCTGCCCTACGCCCAGGCCGACCTCGACGCCCTGCAACGCGTCAACGACCCCGGGCTGAGCGCAGCCGCCACCAACAGCGTCGGCGGCATCGTCGACCGCATCCTCGACGTCCAGTCCACCCGCGGGGCCACGCTGCTGCCCGACGGCCCGTTGACCGGCCGAACCGTCAGCCTGCTCAGCGCCGATGACAGCACGGTCGCGATCGCGGCCGGCGAGTTGTCCGCTCAGGACTCGACAACCGACAACCCGGCCGGCGTCGACACCGCGCCCCGGCGGTTGTCGCCGCAGGTGGTGGTCGCGCCGTTCGACCCGGCCGTCGGCGCCGCGCTCGCCGGCGCGGGCAACAACCCGGTCGCCCCCACCTACCTGGACTCCTCGCTGACCGTCCGCCTTTCGCACGACTCCAACACCGCCCGGCGCCAGGACGCGTTGGGTTCGATCTTCTGGCACGCGCTGCAGCGCGATGCGGTGCCGCGCACCCAGCTGCTGGTGCCGCCGGCGACGTGGAACGTGCAGGCCGACGACGCGCAGGTCATCTTGACGGCGCTGGCCACCAGCATCCGGTCCGGCCTGGCGGTGCCGAGGCCGCTGCCCGCCGTCATCGCCGAGGCCGCGGCCCGTACCGAGCCGCCCGAGCAGGCAGCCAACGACGGCTCGGCGCGTGGCCGGTTCACCGACGACGTCACCGCCAACATCGCCGCCCAGGTCGGCCGGCTGTGGGGCCTCACCTCCGCGCTGACCACCGACGAGCGCACCGGTCTGACCGGCGTCCAGTACACCGCGCCGCTGCGCGAGGACATGCTGCGCGCGTTGAGCCAATCCGAACCGCCCGACACCCGAAACGGGCTCGCCCAACAGCGCCTGGTGGTGGTCGGCAAGACGATCAGCGACTTGTTCGGTGCGGTCACGATCGTCAACCCGGGCGGCTCCTACACCCTGGCCACCGAGCACAGCCCGCTGCCGCTGGCGCTGCACAACGGCCTCGCGGTCCCCATCCGGGTGCGGCTGCAGGTCGATGCCCCGCCGGGCATGACGGTCACCGACGTCGGCCAGATCGAATTGCCGCCGGGCTACCTGCCGCTCCGGGTGCCGATCGAGGTGAACTTCACCCAGCGCGTCGCGGTCGATGTCACGCTGCGGACCCCCGACGGTATGCGGCTCGGCGAACCGGTGCGGTTGTCGGTGCATTCCAACGCGTACGGCAAGGTGCTGTTCGCGATCACGCTCAGCGCGGCGGCGGTCCTGGTGCTGCTAGCCGGTCGCCGGCTGTGGCACCGGTTCCGCGGCCAGCCCGACCGCGCCGACCTGGACCGCCCCGACCCGCCGCATCCCAGATCCGCCGACCTGCACGACGAGATCGACGATCGGGTCAAACAAAAACCGCGCGTATGAACCCCGCCTCCCGGCGGATGCACCCACAGCCGCCACCACAACGCCTGCCGGCGGGGCCGCGCCACGCCCGCCCGGGCCCACCGACCGGTCCCCTGCCGCCGGTGCCCGAGCTCGCCCGGCGCCGACCCGAGCTGTCCGACGCCGCGCTGGTTTCGCGGTCGTGGGCGATGGCGTTCGCGACGCTGATCAGCCGCCTCACCGGCTTCGCGCGCATCGTCGTGCTGGCCGCCATCCTGGGTGCGGCGCTGTCGAGCGCCTTCTCGGTGGCCAATCAGCTGCCGAACCTGGTCGCGGCGCTCGTGCTGGAGGCGACGTTCACCGCGATCTTCGTGCCGGTGCTGGCCCGCGCCGAGCAAGGCGACGCCGACGGCGGCGCGGCGTTCGTGCGGCGCCTGGTCACGTTGACGACGGCGCTGCTGCTGGTCGCCACCGCGCTGTCGGTGGTGGCCGCGCCGCTGTTGGTGCGCCTGATGCTGGGCCGCACCCCGCAGGTCAACGAGCCACTGACCACCGCCTTCGCCTACCTGCTGCTGCCGCAGGTGCTCGCCTACGGGCTGACGTCGGTGTTCATGGCAATTCTCAACACCCGCAACGTATTTGGGCCGACGGCATGGGCCCCGGTCGTCAACAACGTGGTCGCGCTGGCCACCCTCGGCGTGTACCTGGCGGTGCCCGGCGAGCTGTCGGTCGACCCCGTTCGGATGGGCAACGCCAAGCTGCTGGTGCTCGGCATCGGCACCACGCTCGGGGTGTTCGCGCAGACGGCCGTGCTGCTGGTGGCGTTGAAACGCCAGCGCGTGAGCCTGCGCCCGCTGTGGGGAATCGACGAGCGCCTCAAGCGCTTCGGTGCGATGGCCGGGGCGATGGTGCTCTACGTGGTGATCAGCCAGCTCGGCCTGGTGGTCGGCAACCAGATCGCCAGCACCGCGGCGGCGTCGGGTCCGGCGATCTACAACTACACCTGGCTGGTGCTGCAGCTGCCCTACGGGATGATCGGCGTGACCGTGCTGACAGTGGTGATGCCGCGGTTGAGCCGCAACGCCGCCGCCGATGACACCCAGGCGGTGCTGGCCGACCTGTCGCTGGCGACCCGGCTGACGCTCGTCACGCTGATCCCGATCGTGGCGTTTATGACCGTCGGCGGCCCGGCGATCGGCAGCGCGCTGTTCGCCTACGGCCATTTCGGGGAGGTCGACGCCGGCTACCTGGGCGCCGCGATCGCGTTGTCGGCGTTCACGTTGATCCCCTACGGCCTGGTCCTGCTGCAGCTGCGCGTCTTCTACGCGCGCGAACAACCCTGGACACCGATCGTGCTCATCCTGGTCATCACCGCCGTCAAGATCGTCGGCTCGGTGCTGGCCCCGCACCTGACCCACGACCCGAAGCTGGTGGCCGGCTTCCTCGGCCTGGCCAACGGCATCGGGTTCCTGGCCGGCGCGATCGTCGGCTACTACCTGCTGCGGCGGGCGCTGCTGCCCAAGGGTGGCCACCTGATCGACGTCGGGGCGGTGCGGACAATCCTGGTGACGATCGTCGCGTCGATGCTGGCCGGCCTCGTCGCGCATGTGGCCGATCGGCTGCTCGGGCTCGCCCGGCTGACGGCCCACGGTGGCGCGGGCTCGCTGCTGCGGCTGTTGATCCTGGCGATCATCATGTTGCCGATCATGGCCGCGGTCATGGTCCGCGCGCGGGTGCCCGAAGCGCAGGCGGCGATTGACGCGCTCAGGCGCCGCTTTTCGCGCCGCGGCCCGCGCGTCGCGGTAGCTTCGCGCAAATCGGCCGGGCAACAGGGATCGTCTCGGCCGGGCCACGTCACGTACCCTGAGCAGAGGAATTCGTCCCCGCCGGGGGGAAGTGCGGTCCAGGAGCCGATCCGGCGCAGGCCTCCGGAGCGGGTAGCCAGCGCCCGAGTAGCGAAAGGACCGGAGGTGACCGACCGCCCATTGGAGAGCGCATCCAGCGCTGGATCCGATTTGGGGTCAGGCGCCGAGACTCCGCGCCCCGTCGCCGACGACTTCCAGCCCGACATTCCGCCCGGGCCGGCCCATGAACGTCCGGCGCCGCGCCCGACCGACCGCCTCAACGGCGACCTTTCGGTCGACACCGCCGGCGGGGCCGGGGACGACGTGCACCTCGTCCCCGGCGCCCGCATCGCCGGCGGCCGGTATCGGCTGCTGGTCTTCCACGGCGGCGCACCCCCGCTGCAGTTCTGGCAGGCGCTGGACACCAAGCTGGACCGGCAGGTGGCGCTGACCTTCGTCGATCCCGACGGAGCCCTGCCCCGCGAGGTGCTGCAGGACATCTTGTCCCGAACCCTGCGGCTGAGCCGGATCGACAAGCCCGGTATCGCCCGCGTGCTCGACGTGGTCCACACCGGCTCCGGCGGGCTGGTCGTCTCGGAGTGGATCCGCGGCGGTTCGCTGCAGGAGGTGGCCGACACCGCACCGTCGCCCATCGGCGCCGTCCGCGCGATGCAATCGCTGGCCGCCGCCGCCGACGCCGCCCACCGCGCCGGGGTCGCCCTGTCGATCGACCACCCCAGCCGGGTGCGCGTCAGCATCGAGGGCGACGTGGTGCTGGCCTATCCCGCGACCATGCCCGACGGCAACCCGCAACAGGACATCCGCGGAATCGGCGCCGCCCTGTATGCGCTGTTGGTCAATCGGTGGCCGCTGCCGGAATCCGGGGTGCGCAGCGGGCTGGCGCCGGCCGAGCGTGATTCATCGGGAAATCCCGTCGAACCCATGGTGATCGACCGCGAGATCCCGTTCCAGGTGTCCGCGGTCGCGGTGCGGGCGGTTCAAGAAGACGGCGGAATCCGCAGCGCCTCAACCCTTTTGAACTTGCTGCAGCAGGCGACGGCGGTGGCCGATCGCACCGAGGTGCTCGGCCCGATCGACGATTCGCCCGCGCTGCCTCCCACCACCCGGTTGTCCCCCGGCCGCGAGTACGCGACCTTCGCACGCCGGCGCCGCAACGTGTTGATCGGCGTCGGGGCCGCCGTCGCCGTCATCGTGGTGGCCTTGCTGGTGCTGGCCTCGGTGGTGAGCAAGATCTTCGGCAACGTCGGCGGCGGCCTGAACAAGGACGAGCTCGGGCTCAACGGCCCGTCGTCGTCGGCGTCGTCGTCTGCTCCCAATTCCGCGGCCGCCGGCAGCGTCGTCAAACCCACTAAGGCGACGGTCTACTCCCCCGACGGAGACGCCGACAACCCCGGCCAGGCCGGGCAGGCGATCGACGGCGACCCCTCGACCGCCTGGTCCACCGAGGTCTACACCGACGCCGTCCCGTTCCCCTCCTTCAAGCAGGGCGAAGGGCTGATGTTGCAGCTGCCCAACCCCACCGTGATCGGTCAGGTCACCATCGACACCCCGAGCAGCGGCACCAAGGTTGAGATTCGCTCGGCCTCGACCGCGGCGCCGTCCAAGCTCGAAGACACCACCGTGCTGGCGCCGGCGTTCGCGCTCAAGCCCGGTCACAACGTCATCCCCGTCCGGGGCGGCTCGGCGACGTCGAACGTGTTGGTGTGGATCTCCACGCTGGGAAGCACCAACGGCAAGAGCCAGGCCAGCTTCTCGGAAGTCACGGTCCAGGCGGCCTCCTGACGCAGATCGCGGGCGCCCACAGCCCCCGCGTTGGTGAAGTGCCGCGCGACCACCGATTAGTTAGTGTCCGGCCGTGGGTCTCGGGGGGAACAGCGGGGGCGAACGAAGCGACGCCGAACTGCTCGCGGCCCACGTAGCCGGCGACCGCTACGCGTTCGCCGAGTTGTTCCATCGTCATCAACGCCAGCTGCATCGGCTGGCCCGGCTGACCACCCGCACCCGCGAGGACGCCGAGGACGCGCTGCAGGACGCGATGCTCTCGGCGCATCGCGGGGCGGGATCGTTCCGGCACGACGCCGCCGTCGGCAGTTGGCTGCACCGCATCGTGGTCAACGCGTGCCTGGACCGGCTGCGCCGCACCAAGGCCCATCCGACGGCCCCCCTCGAGGACGTGCACCCCGTCGCCGATCGCACCGCGCAGGTCGAGACGGCGATCGTGGTGCAACGGGCCCTGATGCGACTTCCCGTCGAGCAGCGGGCGGCGGTGGTGGCCGTCGACATGCAGGGCTATTCCGTCGCCGACACCGCCGCGCTGCTGGGCGTCGCCGAGGGCACCGTCAAGAGCCGGTGTTCCCGCGCCCGGGTCCGCCTCGCCCAGCTGCTGGGTTACCTCGACACCGGTCCCGACGCGGGCCCACCGATGGCCGTCGAGCGGCGCATGACGGACACTGGGGCGGATGGGTGAACCCGACGACGAAGCCGCCGAGCCGCCCCTGACCGTCGAGCTGCTGGCCGACCTTCAGGCCGGTCTGCTCGACGACGATTCCGCGGCCCGCGTGCGTAAACGCGTCCGCGAAGACCCGGCGGCGCAGGGCATGCTGCGCGCGCTGAACCAGGTGCGCTGCGACGTCGCGACCTTGGGGGCCGACCCGGCGTCCGCGCCCGAGGTCCCCCCCGAGGTCACCGCGCGGATCTCGGCGGCGCTGCGGTCGGCCGATCAAACCGGTGTCGCGCACGCGGCCCGGCCGCATCTGGGGCCCGCCCGGGTGGTCGCCGGCCTGCTCGGCGTGGGCGCCGTGCTGGCTGCGGTCGGCGTGGGCACGGTGGCGCTGATCAGCGCCCCGGAGCCCGCCCCGAGCACGCCGGCCACCGCCGAGCACATCACGGTGTCGACGCCGCCGCCGACGATTCCGCTGTCACAGCCCGAGATCCTCGGACTGCTCCACAGCAGCCCGGACTACGGCGCGCTCGGCGACCCCGCGCTGCGCGCGTCCTGCCTCAGCGGCCTCGGCTATCCGGCGTCCACGCAGGTGCTGGGCGCGCGACCGGTCGACGTCAACGCCCGCCCCGGCGTGCTGCTGGTGTTGCCCGGCGACACGCCCGAAAATCTGGCGGTCTTCGCGGTGGCGCCGAATTGCAGCGCCGCCGATACCGGGTTGCTGGCCAACACGCAGGTCCCGCGGGCGTAGTCGCTGCCATCACGCCTTGCAACCGCGGCGCAGCCGGGCGAAGTGGGTCGTTGCCGTCACACTTAATGTGGTGCCCGACACCCGGGAACACCTACGCCTACGCTGGCGTTCGTATGCGTAGCTTCCGCACCTGAAAGGCCCGAATGACTGCCGATAACACCGCTCACGACACCATTCACGACGTCATCGTCATCGGCTCCGGCCCGGCCGGGTACACCGCGGCCCTTTACACCGCCCGCGCGCAGCTGGCCCCCCTGGTTTTCGAAGGCACCTCTTTCGGTGGTGCATTGATGACGACGACCGAGGTGGAGAACTACCCGGGCTTTCGTGACGGGATCACCGGCCCGGAGTTGATGGACGAGATGCGCGAGCAGGCGCTGCGGTTCGGCGCGGACCTGCGGATGGAAGACGTCGAATCGGTATCCCTGGACGGGCCCGTGAAGTCCGTCGTCACCGCCGACGGGGAGACCCACCGCGCACGCGCCGTCATCCTGGCCATGGGCGCGGCGGCTCGCTACCTGCAGGTGCCCGGCGAGCAGGAGTTGCTGGGGCGCGGCGTGAGTTCATGTGCCACCTGCGACGGGTTCTTCTTCCGCGACCAGCACATCGCCGTCATCGGCGGCGGCGACTCGGCGATGGAGGAGGCCATCTTCCTGACCCGCTTCGCCAGCAGCGTGACGCTGGTGCACCGGCGCGACGAGTTCCGGGCGTCCAAGATCATGCTCGATCGCGCCCGCAACCACGACAAGATCAAGTTCATCACCAACGCCGCCGTGCTCGCCGTCGAGGGCGACACCACGGTGACCGGATTGCGGTTGCGCGACAACATAACTGGCGAAGAATCGACCCTCGCGGTCACCGGCGTTTTCGTGGCAATCGGCCACGAGCCGCGTTCGGGGCTGGTGCGCGATCTGCTCGACCTCGATCCCGACGGCTACGTACTCGTGCAAGGCCGCACCACCAGCACCTCAGCGGAGGGCGTGTTCGCGGCCGGCGACCTGGTGGACCGCACCTACCGGCAGGCGATCACCGCCGCGGGCAGCGGCTGCGCCGCGGCCATCGACGCCGAGCGTTGGCTGGCCGAACAGGAAGACGAGTCTGCAACCGGAAACGCTGAGGGTACCGACACATTGATTGGAGCACCGCGATGACCGACGCCGAAAAGGCAGGCGCCACAATAGAAGTCTCTGACGCGTCTTTCTCCTCGGAGGTGCTGTCGAGCAATAAGCCTGTGTTGGTTGACTTTTGGGCCACGTGGTGCGGTCCGTGCAAGATGGTCGCCCCAGTTCTGGAGGAAATCGCGAGCGAGCGCGCCGAACAGATCACCATCGCCAAGCTCGACGTGGACGCGAACCCGGAAACGGCCCGGGATTTTCAGGTGGTTTCGATTCCCACCATGATCCTGTTCAAGGACGGCCAACCGGTGAAGCGGATCGTCGGGGCCAAGGGCAAGGCGGCGTTGCTGCGCGAGCTTTCCGACGCGGTTCCCAACCTCGCCTGACGCCGGCCAGTTCGTCACACCACGCCCCGGCGCTTAGCCTGGGGTTTTCCGAAAATTGAGAAGCATCTGCGACAATAGCGCTTAGCCGTTGCCCGTCTTCAGCTTGTCAATTTGTCCCGGAGGGCCTTTGGTATGTCGAGTCAGCGCCGTGAATACGGCGACGCGCTGCGCTGTGGTGACCGCAGCGCTGCCGTGACCGAAATCCGGGCGACGCTGGCCTCGCTGGGGCTGCTGGACAATCCCGACGAAGACATGACCACCGGGCAACACGTGGCCCTCGAGGTCTTCGATGCCCACCTCGATCAGGCGGTGCGCGCCTTCCAGCAGAACCGCGGATTGCTGGTAGACGGCATCGTCGGCGAAGCGACCTACCGTGCGCTGAAGGAGGCCTCGTATCGCCTGGGCGCGCGCACGCTGTATCACCAGTTTGGCGCGCCGCTTTACGGCGACGACGTCGCGACCCTGCAGGCGCGGCTACAGGACCTCGGTTTCTACACCGGCCTGGTCGACGGGCACTTCGGCCTGCAGACCCACAACGCTCTGATGTCATACCAGCGCGAATACGGGCTCGCCGCCGACGGCATCTGCGGCCCGGAAACCTTGCGCTCGTTGTACTTTCTCAGTTCCCGCGTCAGCGGCGGGTCCCCGCATGCCATTCGCGAGGAAGAGCTGGTCCGCCGCTCCGGGCCCAAACTGTCGGGCAAGCGCATCATCATCGATCCGGGCCGCGGCGGCACGGACCACGGCGCCATCATGCAGGGCCCGGCCGGCCCGGTCAGCGAAGCAGATGTGCTGTGGGACTTGGCAAGTCGGCTCGAGGGCCGGATGACCGCCATCGGCATGGAGACGTTCCTGTCGCGGCCGACCAATCGCAGCCCGTCGGACGCCGAACGCGCCGCTACCGCCAACAACGTCGGCGCCGACCTCATGATCAGCCTGCGCTGCGAATCCCAGACCAGCCCGTCGGCCAACGGCGTGGCCTCCTTTCACTTCGGCAACTCGCACGGTTCGGTCTCCACGATCGGACGCAACCTTGCCGACTTCATTCAGCGAGAAGTGGTGGCCCGCACCGGTTTACGGGATTGCCGCACGCATGGCCGGACATGGGATCTGCTGCGGCTCACCCGGATGCCCACGGTTCAGGTCGACGTCGGCTACATCACCAACCCGCGCGACCGCGCGATGCTGATCTCCACGCAGACCCGCGACGCCATCGCCGAGGGCATCCTGGCCGCGGTCAAGCGGCTCTACCTGCTCGGCAAGAACGACCGTCCCACCGGCACGTTCACCTTCGCCGAGCTGCTGGCTCACGAATTGTCGGTGGAACGGGCCTCCCGGCTGGGCGGTTCCTAGCCGCTCTCGTTGGCCCGCAGCGTATTTCCGGCGGCGGAAGAACCCGCACCCACCGGTTCTTCCAGTTGGGCATTGGCCAGCAGGCGCTCCAGCGCCGCCTCGACCTCGGCCTTCCAGCCGAGTCCTTTGTCCAATTCCAGCCGCAGCCGCGGGAAGTACCTGTGCGGCGCCACCACAACGAATCCCACGTCCTTCAAGAATTCGGCGTCGATCATGCAGTGGTCGACCGAACAGTCGCCGAGCGCCTCCAGCACCGGGCGGACATCGGGGTCCACCAACCGCGGATCCTGTAGCTCGGACGCCTCCGACGTACGACCGAAGGCTTCCAGCGCCCGGACACCACGTCGGACGAGCTCGTCGACGACCCGGGCGATGAGCCCATGCGGCAGATCGTCGGCGGCTTGCCCCGGCTCGATGTTCATCGACGTCAGCAACACCGCATCGGCGGACACCGGGGCGGTGGGAAACCGTTGCGCCCGCGGCACCGCGCGCGGCGGGGCGTAGAGGACATACCCCAGGCAAGGCGGCTCGGCGTGGCTGCGTTCGTCGTCGGGGATCGCGGTCGCGACCAGCCCGCACGAACCCCACTCCAGCATCACCATCGACAGCCAGGCCTCTTTTTCGAATTCGGGGTCGGCGAGGTGGTCCTGGTTACCGAGGGTCGCCGGGTCGACCTCCCAGAACACGCAGCGGCGCGCATGCTTGGGAAGCTGCTCGAAAGCCTCGAGCCGAAGCGGCGTGATTCGAGCGGACACTAGCCTCCTGGCTTCCGTACGGTATTGCAGCCAACCAATTCTCGGCCATCAGCAACCCCTCCAGGATAGGAGAGTTCGACCTCATCGGACCAGTGTTTGCCCTGCCACTTCGGCCGGCCCGGCAGAATGGTCCGGACAGCCGGTCGGCGGCCGGGCAAATCGCGAAACATCTTGGGGCACATCGAAACTCCGCTGAACTAGGGCGCACGAGGCCGGCGATTTCGGGCCCGGGAGGGCCTTGTGTCACAGTGACGTAATTACACCGTGTGGACGGTCAGGCCTTGGGCGGGGTCATCACGTCGACGATCCGCTGGAGGTCCTCCACCGAGCCGAACTCGACGACAATCCGGCCCTTGCGTTTGCCCAGGCTGACCGTGACCCGGGTGTCGAACGTGTTGGACAGCCGGTCAGCAACGTCCTGAAGGCCGGGCATCTGGATCGGCTTGCGACGCGGCGCCGCCGGGGCGGCCCCATCGCCCCGGTTGGCCAGGGTGACCGCTTCCTCGGTGGCGCGCACCGACAGGCCCTCGGCCACGATCCGGCTAGCCAGCTCCTCCTGCGCCTCCGGGCCGGCCTCCAGGGCCAGCAGCGCACGGGCATGGCCGGCGGACAGGACCCCCGCGGCGACCCGGCGCTGCACCGCGATCGGCAGCTTCAGCAACCGGATCATGTTCGTGATCAGCGGCCGCGACCGGCCGATCCGCGACGCCAGTTCGTCGTGCGTGACGTCGAACTCGTCGAGCAACTGCTGGTAGGCCGCCGCCTCCTCCAAGGGGTTCAGCTGCACCCGGTGAATGTTCTCGAGCAGGGCGTCGCGCAGCAGGTTGTCGTCGCCGGTCTCGCGCACGATCGCCGGGATGGTCGCCAGGCCCGCCTCCTGTGCGGCGCGCCAACGCCGCTCCCCCATCACGATCTGGTACCGCGCGCCGCTCGGCGCCCCGGTCACCGCGCGGACCACGATCGGCTGCAGGAGCCCGAACTCGCGAATGGAATGCACCAGCTCCGAGAGCGCCTCTTCGTCGAACACCTGCCGAGGCTGCCGCGGGTTGCGCTCGATGTCGCCGGGTGCGATCTCGCGGTAGACCGCGCCTACCGAGGCGGCATCCTGCGCCGGCCCGCCGATCAATACATCGGCCGCCGCGTCGCCCATCCGGGGACCCAGCGTCGCCGGACCCGAGTCGCCCTCCGCCGGGCCGGTGGGGATCAGCGAAGCCAGGCCCCGGCCGAGGCCACCCTTCTTGCGTAACGGCTGCGTCATGG
The DNA here is from genome assembly GCF_001672675.1 of Mycobacterium sp. E2327. Classification (NCBI taxonomy): domain Bacteria; kingdom Bacillati; phylum Actinomycetota; class Actinomycetes; order Mycobacteriales; family Mycobacteriaceae; genus Mycobacterium; species Mycobacterium sp. E2327. The sequence goes on along the minus strand of NZ_LZKE01000219.1, from coordinate 32,600 downwards.
TCGTCCCTTCACGGATAGTGGTCAGTCGCGCTCGGCGAGTTCGCGGCTCGCGTCGAGGTAGCTCATCGCCCCGCGCGAACCGGGGTCGTAGTCGATGATGGTCATGCTGTAGCCGGGCGCCTCGGAAACCTTGACGCTGCGCGGAATCACGGTGCGCAACACCTTGTTTCCGAAGAACCGGCGGACCTCGTCGGCCACCTGGTCGGCCAGCTTGGTCCGTCCGTCGTACATCGTGAGGACCACGGTGGTCACCTCGAGCCGTGGGTTGAGGTGGGCCTTGACCATCTCGATGTTGCGCATCAGCTGGGACACGCCCTCCAGCGCGTAGTACTCGCACTGAATCGGAATCATCACCTCGGGCGCGGCCACGAGCGCATTGATCGTCAGCAGTCCGAGCGAGGGCGGGCAGTCGATGAACACGTAGTCGAAGTCGAACTGGTCGAGCTCGGCCAGCGCCGTGCGGAGCCGGTTCTCACGCGCCACCATGCTGACCAACTCGATCTCGGCGCCGGCCAGATCGATCGTCGCCGGCACGCAGAACAGCCGCGGGCTGTGCGGGCTGGGCCGCAACGCGTCGTGCAACGACACCTCGCCGAGGAGGACCTCGTACGACGAGGGGGTGCCGGCTTGCCGGTCGTGGATGCCCAGCGCGGTGCTCGCGTTGCCCTGGGGATCGAGATCGATGACGAGGGTCTTGAGCCCCTGCACGGCCAGCGCGGCGGCGAGGTTGACGGCGGTGGTCGTCTTGCCGACGCCGCCCTTCTGGTTGGCGACGGTGAACACCCGTCGGTGGGTCGGGCGGCGCAGCGGCGCGTAGGTCGTGTGGAGGACCCGCATCGCGCGCTCGGCGGCGGCGCCGATCGGAGTGTCGTAGTCGGGCGATGTTTCACGTGAAACATCAGCGGGCCCGGCGTCGGCCGCCGATGGTTGCGCCTGCGCGACGGGCGGTGACGGCGCGGGCTCGCCGGACCAATCGTGTGGAGAACTCACCGTGCCCCCCTGTCTGCCGACCGGGCCGGCTTCCGCCGCGCCGACTTTCCGCGTCGCGCTAAAACCACGGTTACGGGCGGACACAAGTAGTTCACGCCACATGCCACCACCCTGACATCAACGGCTCCCGAACCGGCCATCACACGCCGGTGCGCTTCCACTTCCTCGGGAGCACGCTCCCCCTTGATCGCGACCATCCGCCCGTCCTGCCGTAGCAACGGCATGCTCCACTTCGCCAGCTTGTCCAGCGCCGCCACAGCGCGCGACACGGCGACGTCCCGGGCGCCGAACTGATCGCGCACCCAGGGGTCGTCCGCGCGGCCGCGCACCACCTCGACCGCCAACCCTAGTTCGGCAACGGCCTCGGTGAGAAACTCGGTGCGGCGCAACATCGGCTCGAGGAGCGCGATCTCGAGGTCGGGCCGCGCGATCGCCAGCGGGATCCCCGGCAACCCGGCCCCGCTGCCGATGTCGATCACCCGCTCACCCGGATCGAGAAGCTCCCCCACGGCCGCACTATTTAATAGATGGCGCTCCCAGAGCCGGCCGACCTCGCGGGGACCTAAAAGCCCGCGCTCCACGCCGGCGCCGGCGAGCAGATCGGCGTAGCGCTTCGCCATATCTATCCGGTCGCCGAACATTGCGGTCGCGGCGTCGCTCAGGGACCCGGGGCCTTCGGCGCCCGCACCGGTGGCATGTTTCACGTGAAACGTCTCGTGGTCTTGTTTCACGTGAAACATCCTCGATCCTCTGTCGCCCGTTAGGACCCGCGAATTACACGGCTGTGACTCGGTGGGTCAGTCGAGCAGGACGACGACACGGCGCGACGGCTCCTGGCCTTCGCTCTCGCTGTGCACCCCGGGCACCGCCGCCACGGCGTCGTGGACAATCTTGCGCTCGAACGGCGTCATCGGGGAAAGCTCCTCGCGTTCGCCCGTGTTCAGCACGCGCCGCGCCACCTTGTCGCCCAGCGCCGCCAGCTCCTCGCGGCGCCGACGCCGCCAGCTTGCGATGTCGAGCATCAGCCGACTGCGCACCCCCGTCTTCTGGTGCACGGCCAGCCGGGTGAGTTCTTGGAGGGCGTCCAGCACTTCACCGCCGCGGCCGACCAACTTGTTCAAGTCGTCACTGCCGTCGATGCTGACGACCGCGCGGTCGCCCTCGACGTCCAGGTCGATGTCGCCGTCGAAGTCCAACAGGTCCAACAGCTCTTCGAGATAGTCGCCGGCGATCTCCCCCTCGGCGACCAACCGCTCCTCCTGGTCGTCAACTTGGTCGTCGCCACGCTCGGGCGCCGCCGTCTCATCGTCGGACGGCTCCTGCGCTTCGAGTTCCGTGTCCACGTCGCGCTCGGTGGTGTCGGCGTCTGTCATGTTCTTCCCTCTCCCTCATCACGGGTCCCTCTCCAGTCGGGTCGCTCGCCCGGGGGACCCCCTAAAAGCCGTGGCGCCTCGTCAGCGCTTCCGTTTCTTCGGCCGCGCCCCGGGTCGGGGGGTGCGGTTGGTCGGGCCGTCGGTCCGGCCCGCCGCGTTCGGCTTGTCCGGTTGCGCCGTTGCCGTCTTCGCCCCGGGGACACCGTTATCCGATCGATCCGAATCCGAGTCCGAACCGTCGCTCCCGTCGGCTCCCGTCGAGGAACCGTTGCCGCTCGCCGACGTCGCCTTCGGATTGCGCTTGGGCTTGGCCCCCGGCGCCGGCGCGTTCGCGGCTCGCCGCTGAACGGCCTCCTGCCGCTTGGCCTCTTCCTCTTTCTCGATCATGCCGAACACGTAGTGTTGCTGTCCGAACGTCCAGATGTTGTTGGAGAACCAATACAGGATGATCGCCAGCGGCAGGAACGGGCCACCGACGACGACGCCGAGCGGAAACACGTACAACGCAAGCTTGTTCATCATCGCGGTCTGCGGGTTGGCCGCCGCCTCCGCGCTCTGCCGCGCCACCGACGCCCGGCTGTTGAAGTAGGTCGCGACGCCGGCCAGGATCATCACCGGCGCACCGACGGCGATCACCGCGGGCCGGCTGAAGTGAGTGAAGGCGTCCAACCCGGCATGCTGGGTCATGAACGCACCGATCGGGGCGCCGAACAGGTTGGCGTCGAGGAAGTGCCCGACGTCGGCCGGGGTGAAGACGTAGTTGCCGGTCGCCCGGTTCTGGGCCACCGACATGTGCGGCTGGCCGAAGCCGCCGGTCGTCCGGTTGAAGGAACGCAGTACGTGATACAGCCCCAGGAATACCGGGATCTGGGCGAGCATTGGCAGGCAGCCCAGGATCGGATTGAAGCCGTGCTCGCGTTGCAGCTTCTGCATCTCGAGCGCCATGCGCTGGCGGTCCTTGCCGTACTTCTTCTGCAGCGCCTTGATCTGCGGCTGCAGCTCCTGCATCTGGCGGGTGGTGCGGATCTGGCGCACGAAGGGCTTGTACAGGATCGCCCGCAAGGTGAAGACCAGGAACATCACCGACAGGGCCCAGGCGAAGAAGTTCGATGGTCCCAGCGCGGCCGCGAACAGCTTGTACCAGGCCCACATGATCCACGACACCGGGTAGTAGAAGATGTCAAGGCTGAAGAAATCAAACGACAAAAGACTCACTCTCCCGTTGCTGCGGCGCGGGGCGCCCCGCTTGTCTGGGGCCGGCGCCTTCGAAGCTCGCCCGGCATCCGTGTCGATCCGGGATCGGATCCCATCCTCCCGGATGCCACGGTCCACATCTGGCCAGCCTGGCCACGGACAACCAACTCCCCCGAATTACGCCGTACTCGGTGAGGGCGTCCACCGCGTATTGGCTACACGTCGGTACGAAGCGGCAAGTCGCCGGGCGCAGCGGTGACACCATGTGCCGGTAGAGCTGGATCACGAAAATCAGCCCGCGCGCGGTGGCCCGGCCGGCGCCACCGATCACGGCACGCATCCCCGCCGCGCGCGTCACCGGTCGGTTCCCGCCGACTCGAACGCGCGTCGCAGGCAGCGCCGCAGCTGTTGCTCGAGGCGCGCCGACGACGCCAACCGACTGCTCGGCAGCGCGCGGATCACCACGTGATCGGATTGGTTGAGGTCGCCCAGCATCGCCCGGGCCACGTGCCGCAACCGACGCGCGACGCCATGGCGCGACGGCCGGAAGGTTCGAATTACGAGGAGAACGCCGTGGCCAAGGGCAAGCGGACCTTCCAGCCGAATAACCGGCGCCGAGCCCGCGTGCACGGCTTTCGGTTGCGGATGCGCACCCGCGCCGGGCGAGCGATCGTCTCCGGCCGGCGGCGTAAAGGCCGCCGCGCGCTGACTGCCTGATCGCAACGCCAGGTCTTTGGCGGTGCTTTCCGCACGCAACCGCATGAGGCGGTCAACGGAGTTTGACGCCGCGGTGAAGTACGGGATGCGCTCGGCGCAGCCCGACGTTGTCGTGCACGCGGGCTCGGCGCCGGTTATTCGGCTGGAAGGTCCGCTTGCCCTTGGCCACGGCGTTCTCCTCGTAATTCGAACCTTCCGGCCGCTCGCGCCATTCGTCCGCGGGTCGATCGGAGGTGGGTCTTACTACTGGCCGGCGCGGTCCCCTACCTTGATTTGGGTCGCAGCCGTATCGCCGACTTTCGGGCGACTGTTCGAGGGTACTGACGCGTCTTCGCTGGGTCAAACTTGGTCTGCCGCAACGCACCAAACTCACACATCCGCGAAAACCGAAGTTCTCGAAGCCGTCCCTGCGGCACCATAGGAGAACGAGCGACAAGCAGGCCCCAAGACACTCTAGAGAAGCCGATTGGAATGCAGCAGAACTGTTGGCAGCCGAACGGAAAACTGTTAACTTCTCCCAATGCCGTTTCAGAGTGGAACGGCGCTCGACGACGAAGCGAGGATGGCGGATCAAGTAGCTGTCTAGGCGACCGGCGGCGGTTGCCATCAGCACGAAGATCGCGGGCCGTCGCCGGTAGGCTGCGGCTCGTCTACGATTATCCTGTCCACACCTGTGGATAACCATGTGGACAGCTGCTTCGTCGTTAAGCGTTGTTACCCCTCAACCCGGGATCTGCGAGAGCCAGGGAGATTACGTCGTTGACCGATGACCCCGGTTCAGGATTCACCACAGTTTGGAACGCGGTCGTCTCCGAGCTCAACGGCGAGTCCGCCTCGGACGCGATGGGCCCCAACCGCACGACGCTTGTCACCCCCCTGACCCCCCAGCAAAGGGCGTGGCTGAATCTCGTCCGGCCGCTGACGATCGTCGAGGGCTTTGCCCTGTTGTCGGTGCCGAGCAGTTTCGTGCAAAACGAGATCGAGCGTCACCTCCGCGCCCCGATCACCGACGCTCTCAGCCGCCGACTCGGGCAGCAGATCCAACTGGGTGTGCGCATCGCCCCACCCCCCGAGGATTCCGACGCCGGCGCGTTCGGCAACGCCGAGACCTTCAGCCAAGTCTCGGAAACCCACACCCTCGACCAGGCGGACGACGCCGACCTGGACACGTCGATCGACGCCGACGAGACCGACGAGAACGGTGAGGTGCCGGGCGGCGCCGAACACAGCTGGCCGAACTACTTCACCGAACGCCCACACGCGGCCGACCCGGCCGTCGCCGGCGGAACCAGCCTGAACCGGCGCTACACCTTCGACACGTTCGTCATCGGCGCGTCCAACCGCTTCGCCCACGCCGCTGCCCTGGCCATCGCCGAAGCCCCGGCCCGCGCTTACAACCCGCTCTTCATTTGGGGTGAGTCCGGCCTGGGCAAGACGCACCTGTTGCACGCCGCCGGCAACTACGCCCAACGGCTGTTCCCCGGCATGCGGGTGAAGTACGTCTCGACCGAGGAATTCACCAACGACTTCATCAACTCCCTGCGCGACGACCGCAAGGTCGCGTTCAAGCGCAGCTACCGCGACGTCGACGTCCTGCTGGTCGATGACATCCAATTCATCGAGGGCAAGGAAGGTATCCAGGAAGAGTTCTTCCACACCTTCAACACGCTGCACAACGCGAACAAGCAGATCGTCATCTCGTCCGATCGGCCACCAAAACAACTCGCCACGCTCGAGGACCGGCTCCGGACCCGCTTTGAGTGGGGACTGATCACCGACGTGCAGCCCCCCGAGCTCGAAACCCGGATCGCCATTCTGCGCAAGAAGGCACAGATGGAACGCCTCGCGGTGCCCGACGACGTGCTCGAACTGATCGCCAGCAGCATCGAACGCAACATCCGCGAGCTCGAAGGGGCTCTCATCCGGGTGACGGCGTTCGCCTCGCTGAACAAGACTCCCATCGACAAGGCGCTGGCCGAGATCGTGCTTCGCGATCTCATCGCCGACGCGAGCACGATGCAGATCAGCGCGGCCACCATCATGGCCGCCACCGCCGAGTACTTCGACACCACCGTCGAGGAACTGCGCGGCCCGGGCAAGACGCGGGCGCTGGCGCAATCACGACAGATCGCGATGTACCTGTGCCGCGAGCTGACCGACCTGTCCCTGCCCAAGATCGGTCAGGCATTCGGCCGCGATCACACCACGGTCATGTACGCGCAGCGAAAGATCTTGTCCGAAATGGCCGAGCGCCGTGAGGTCTTCGATCACGTCAAAGAGCTCACCACCCGCATCCGGCAGCGGTCCAAGCGCTGACCGAGGCGCTTTCGCCGAACTTTTTTTCAAAAAACTTCTCACTCCCCTGTCACAGCTGTCACTCCAGGACGATGTGCGCAGCCCTGTGCACAAGTCGGTCAAAGATCGGTGCGGGATTGGGGTTTCCGTGCACATCCGTCTTCCATCCCCACCGGCCCAACAACCGACGCCCCGTTGTCAACCGCACCATCCACAACCCCGCCGCTCCCCTAGCTGCGCTAAAGCCAAGCTGTCCCCAGAATGCACAGGCCTTAATACTGTTACTGAGATCTATCCGTTGTTTCTTCTTTGAAGAACGGCGTTGGGGACACCCGTCGAGCGCGCCGCGCCGGGACCCACGTTCACCCCGCTTGTCGGCCGCTGGCATTAGCTTTCAAGATGGCGGCAGAAGATCTACGGTTGTGGTTCGACTGCTAGCGACGGGCGGCTAGCCACCGTGGTTTTTGAAGGTTTTGGACACTCGGCAGGTAAAGGGACGCTATGGACGCGGCGACGACAACAGCTGGCCTCACCGACTTGAAGTTCCGTCTGGTGCGAGAGTCATTCGCCGATGCGGTGTCGTGGGTTGCGAAGAACCTGCCGACCCGGCCCGCGGTGCCGGTGTTGTCCGGGGTCCTGTTGTCCGGCTCGGACGACGGCCTGACGATCTCCGGGTTCGACTACGAGGTGTCCGCCGAAGCCCAGGTTGCCGCCGAAATCGCTTCTCCGGGAAGCGTTTTGGTATCCGGAAGACTGTTGTCAGACATCACCCGGGCGTTGCCGAACAAACCGGTCGACTTCTATGTGGACGGCAATCGGGTCGCGCTGACCTGCGGAAGCGCACGATTCTCCCTGCCGACGATGCCGGTTGAGGATTACCCGACGCTGCCCGCGCTGCCCGAAGGCACCGGCACCTTGCCGGCGGACTTGTTCGCAGAGGCGATCGGCCAGGTCGCCATCGCCGCCGGCCGGGATGACACTTTGCCGATGCTGACCGGGATTCGGGTCGAGATTTCCGGCGACACGGTGGTTTTGGCCGCGACCGACAGGTTCCGTCTGGCGGTTCGCGAGCTGACCTGGACGGCGCTTTCGCCTGACATCGAGGCCGCGGTGCTGGTACCGGCCAAGACGTTGTCGGAGGCGGCCAAGGCCGGCGCCGACGGGTCCGAGGTTCAGCTGTCGCTGGGCGCGGGCGCCGGGGTCGGAAAGGACGGGCTGCTCGGCATCAGCGGGAACGGCAAGCAAAGCACCACCCGGCTTCTGGATGCCGAGTTCCCGAAGTTTCGTCAGCTGCTGCCCGCCGAGCACACCGCGGTCGCCACCATCGACGTGGCGGAGCTGACCGAGGCCATCAAGCTGGTCGCGTTGGTGGCCGACCGTGGTGCCCAGGTGCGGATGGAATTCTCCGACGGGACGTTGCGGCTGTCTGCCGGCGCTGACGACGTGGGGCGGGCCGAAGAAGATCTCCAGGTTGATTTCGTCGGCGAGCCGCTGACGATCGCATTCAATCCGACGTATTTGACCGATGGCCTCGCATCGGTGCATTCGGAACGGGTGTCGTTCGGCTTCACGACGCCCGGCAAGCCCGCCCTGCTGCGCCCCGCGTCGGACGGCGACACCTCCCCCACCGGCACCGGGCCCTTCCCCGCGTTGCCGACGGACTATGTGTACCTGCTGATGCCAGTCCGGTTGCCTGGCTAGGTGTACGTCCGGCATTTAGGTCTGCGTGATTTCAGGTCCTGGGCCCACGCCGACCTCGAATTGCAGCCGGGCCGGACGGTGTTCGTGGGTCCCAACGGCTTTGGAAAGACGAATCTTGTTGAGGCCCTGTGGTATTCGACCACATTGGGATCGCACCGGGTCGGAACCGACGCGCCGTTGATCCGGGCGGGCGCGGACCGCGCGGTAATTTCGACGATCGTCGTCAACGACGGCCGGGAATGCGCGATCGATCTGGAGATCGCCGCGGGCCGCGCCAACAAGGCGCGGCTGAATCGCTCGCCGGTTCGCAGCACGCGTGAGGTGGTCGGTGTATTGCGGGCGGTGCTCTTCGCCCCCGAAGACCTGGCCTTGGTGCGCGGGGATCCGTCGGACCGGCGGCGCTACCTCGATGATTTGGCCACCGTCCGCCGCCCAGGGGTCGCCGGTGTGCGCGCCGATTACGACAAGGTCTTGCGGCAACGGACCGCGCTGTTGAAGTCCCTGTCTGGCGCGCGGTTTCGGGGCGACCGCGGCGCCCTGGACACGCTGGATGTGTGGGACAGCCGGCTGGCCGAGCACGGCGCCCAATTGATGGCCGCCCGCATCGATTTGGTCAACGAACTGGCGCCGGAGGTAGAGAAGGCCTACCAGCTGCTGGCGCCGGGATCACGCCCCGCCTCGATCGCCTACCGCGCCAGCCTCGATGCTTCCGACATCAGCGACCGTCAGTTCCTGGAGGCCGCCTTGTTGGCGGCCCTTTCGGCGCGGCGCGACGCGGAGTTGGAGCGAGGGATGTGTCTGGTCGGCCCGCACCGCGACGACCTGGAGCTGCGACTCGGCGACCAACCCGCCAAAGGCTTTGCCAGCCATGGCGAATCGTGGTCGTTCGCGGTCGCGCTGCGGTTGGCGGCGTATGAGTTGCTGAGGTCGGACGGCGGCGAACCGGTGTTGTTGCTCGACGACGTGTTCGCCGAACTCGACGCTACCCGCCGTCGCGCGTTGGCGACGGTGGCCGAGTCAGCCGAGCAGGTTTTGGTGACCGCGGCGGTGCTGGAAGACATCCCGGCCGACTGGGATGCTAGGCGGGTGCACATCGATCTGCGCGACGACGACGCGGGCCGGGTATCGGCGGTGCGGTCATGACCGACGCCGACGACACAAAGGACGACGTCGAGCGACTGGGTGGCTTGACCGGGATCGACCTGGTGCGCCGGACGCTCGAGGAGGCCCGGGCGGCGGCCCGCGCGCAGGGTAAGGACGCCGGCCGTGGGCGCGCGGTCCCATCGGCTCCGCGCCGCGTCGCGGGTCAGCGCCGGAGCTGGTCGGGGCCGGGGCCCGACGTTCGCGACCCACAACCCCTGGGACGGCTGGCGCGCGACCTCGCGAAGAAACGCGGCTGGACGGCGCACGTCGCCGAAGGCACGGTGCTGGGCCACTGGTCGTCGGTGGTGGGACACCAGATCGCCGATCATGCCACCCCGACCGCGCTCAACGAGGGTGTGCTCAGTGTCACCGCCGAATCGACGGCGTGGGCCACCCAGCTGCGGATGATGCAGGCACAACTGTTGGCCAAGATTGCGGCGGCGGTTGGCAACGGCGTGGTGACCTCGCTCAAGATCACCGGACCCACCGCGCCGTCGTGGCGCAAGGGGCCCCGCCACATCGCCGGTCGCGGGCCGCGGGACACGTACGGCTGAGGTGTTCGGGGGCCAAAACAGTCCCCAGTTGAGCCGGTATCAACAGGCGCCTCAGAGCCGCTAGGACGAAAGAGACCCCTATCAGGCACGTCGGGACGCGGTGAGAATAAAGAAATCGTGTGCACGGCGCAGTTAGCTGGGTAGAAACGCGCCCAGAAAATCGGTGCTAAGCCCCGGTCACGGTAGACTGACGGAGTGCGACTGCTGCGGTGACCGGACCGCCCGCATGAAACCCCAAGGAGAGCATTCCGACCGTGGCTGCCCAGAAGAAGAAGCCTCAAGCCGGATACGGCGCTGAACAGATCACCGTCCTCGAAGGGCTGGAGGCTGTCCGCAAACGTCCGGGCATGTATATCGGCTCCACCGGCGAGCGTGGTTTGCACCACCTCATTTGGGAGGTGGTCGACAACTCGGTGGACGAGGCGATGGCCGGTTACGCGAACCAGGTCGACGTGCGGTTGCTGGAGGACGGCGGCGTCGAGGTCGCCGACAACGGGCGCGGCATCCCGGTGGCGATGCACGCCACCGGCGCGCCGACCGTCGACGTGGTGATGACCCAACTCCACGCCGGCGGCAAGTTCGGCGGTGAGAACAGCGGCTACAACGTCAGCGGCGGCTTGCACGGCGTCGGCGTGTCCGTCGTGAACGCGCTATCAACCCGCCTCGAGGTCGACATCTCCCGCGATGGCTACGAGTGGTCGCAGTTCTACGACCACGCCGTGCCCGGAACCCTGAAGCAGGGCGAGGCCACCAAGAAGACCGGAACCACCATCCGGTTCTGGGCGGACCCGGACATCTTTGAGACCACCCAGTACGACTTCGAGACGGTGGCGCGGCGGCTTCAAGAGATGGCGTTCCTGAACAAGGGTCTGACGATCAATCTCACCGACGAGCGGGTGGAGCAGGACGAGGTCGTTGACGAGGTGGTCAGCGATACGGCCGACGCACCGAAGTCCGCCGAAGAGAAGGCGGCCGAATCGACCGCGCCGCACAAGGTGAAGCACCGCACCTTCCATTACCCCGGCGGTCTGGTCGACTTCGTCAAGCACATCAACCGCACGAAAAGCCCGATCCAGCAGAGCATCATCGATTTCGACGGCAAGGGCCCCGGCCACGAGGTCGAAATCGCGATGCAGTGGAACGGCGGCTATTCGGAGTCGGTTCACACGTTCGCCAACACGATCAACACCCACGAGGGCGGCACCCACGAGGAGGGATTCCGCAGCGCGTTGACGTCGGTGGTGAACAAATACGCCAAAGACAAAAAACTGCTGAAGGACAAGGACCCGAACCTCACCGGTGACGACATCCGGGAAGGCCTGGCGGCGGTTATTTCGGTCAAGGTCGGCGAGCCGCAATTCGAGGGCCAGACCAAGACCAAGCTGGGCAACACCGAGGTCAAGTCGTTCGTCCAGAAGGTCTGCAACGAGCAGCTCACGCACTGGTTCGAAGCCAACCCGGCCGACGCCAAAGTGGTTGTGAACAAGGCGGTTTCGTCGGCGCAGGCCAGGATCGCCGCCCGCAAGGCGCGCGAGTTGGTGCGCCGCAAGAGCGCTACCGATCTGGGTGGGCTGCCGGGCAAGCTCGCCGACTGCCGCTCCACCGACCCCCGGAAGTCCGAACTGTATGTGGTGGAGGGCGATTCGGCCGGTGGCTCGGCCAAGAGCGGCCGCGACTCGATGTTCCAGGCCATCCTTCCGCTGCGCGGCAAGATCATCAATGTCGAAAAGGCGCGCATCGACCGGGTGCTGAAGAACACCGAAGTTCAGGCGATCATCACCGCGCTGGGCACCGGCATCCACGACGAGTTCGACCTCAGCAAGTTGCGCTATCACAAGATCGTGTTGATGGCCGACGCCGACGTTGATGGCCAGCACATCTCGACACTGCTGTTGACGTTGTTGTTCCGTTTCATGCGCCCGCTCATCGAGAACGGCCATGTGTTTTTGGCACAGCCGCCGCTGTACAAGTTGAAGTGGCAGCGCAGCGATCCCGAATTCGCCTACTCCGACCGCGAGCGCGACGGCCTACTCGAGGCCGGGCTGAAGGCCGGCAAGAAGATCAACAAGGAAGACGGCATCCAGCGCTACAAGGGCCTGGGTGAGATGGACGCCAAGGAGTTGTGGGAAACCACGATGGACCCGTCCGTGCGGGTACTGCGCCAAGTAACCCTGGACGACGCGGCGGCCGCCGACGAGCTGTTCTCCATCCTGATGGGTGAGGACGTCGACGCGCGCCGAAGCTTTATCACCCGCAACGCCAAGGACGTTCGCTTCCTGGACGTCTGATCGATCAGGCACGCGTATCCCGACGCAAACGAGGAATAGATGACTGACACCACGCTGCCCCCGGGCGACGAGGCCGGCGACCGCATCGAACCGGTTGACATCCAGCAGGAGATGCAGCGCAGCTACATCGACTACGCGATGAGCGTGATCGTGGGCCGCGCTCTGCCGGAGGTGCGTGACGGCCTCAAGCCCGTGCACCGCCGGGTGCTCTACGCGATGTACGACTCCGGCTTCCGCCCGGACCGCAGCCACGCCAAGTCGGCGCGGTCGGTGGCCGAGACGATGGGTAATTACCACCCGCACGGCGACGCGTCGATCTACGACACGTTGGTGCGCATGGCCCAGCCGTGGTCGCTGCGATACCCGCTCGTCGACGGCCAGGGCAACTTCGGTTCGCCGGGCAACGACCCGCCGGCGGCCATGCGCTACACCGAAGCGCGCCTAACCCCGCTGGCGATGGAGATGCTGCGCGAAATCGACGAGGAGACAGTCGATTTCATCCCCAACTACGACGGCCGCGTGCAGGAACCGACGGTCCTGCCGAGCCGGTTCCCAAACCTGCTCGCCAACGGTTCGGGCGGCATCGCGGTCGGCATGGCGACCAACATCCCGCCGCACAACCTGCGCGAGCTCGCCGAGGCCGTGTTCTGGTGCCTGGAAAACCACGAGGCTGACGAGGAAGCCACCCTGGCCGCCTGCATGGAGCGGGTCAAAGGTCCGGACTTCCCCACCGCCGGTTTGATCGTGGGCAGCCAGGGCATCGCCGACGCCTATAAGACCGGACGCGGTTCGATCCGGATGCGTGGTGTGGTGGAGGTCGAAGAGGCCAGGGGCAGAACGTCTTTGGTGATTACCGAGTTGCCGTATCAGGTCAACCACGACAACTTCATCACCTCCATCGCCGAGCAGGTCCGCGACGGCAGGCTGGCCGGCATCTCCAACGTCGAGGACCAGGGCAGCGACCGGGTCGGGGTGCGCATCGTCGTGGAGATCAAGCGCGACGCGGTGGCCAAGGTGGTGCTCAACAACCTTTACAAGCACACCCAGCTGCAGACCAGCTTCGGCGCCAACATGCTGGCCATCGTCGACGGCGTGCCGCGCACCCTGCGGCTCGACCAGATGATCCGCCATTACGTCGCGCACCAACTTGACGTCATCGTCCGGCGCACCACCTACCGGCTGCGCAAGGCGAACGAGCGGGCCCACATCCTGCGTGGATTGGTTAAGGCGCTCGACGCGCTCGACGAGGTGATCGCGTTGATCCGGGCGTCGGAGACCGTCGACATCGCGAGGGCCGGCCTGATCGAGCTCCTCGACATCGACGAGATCCAGGCCCAAGCGATCCTGGACATGCAGTTGCGGCGCCTGGCCGCCCTGGAGCGGCAGCGCATCATCGATGACCTGGCCAAGATCGAGGCCGAGATCGCTGACCTCGAAGACATCCTGGCCAAGCCCGAGCGGCAGCGCGCGATCGTGCGCGACGAACTCTCTGAGATCGTCGACAAGCACGGCGATGACCGTCGTACCCGGATCGTGGCGGCCGACGGCGAGGTCAGCGACGAGGACCTGATCGCCCGCGAGGACGTCGTCGTCACCATCACCGAAACCGGTTATGCCAAGCGCACCAAGACCGACCTCTACCGCAGCCAGAAACGCGGCGGCAAGGGCGTTCAGGGCGCCGGGCTCAAGCAGGACGACATCGTCGCGCACTTCTTCGTGTCCTCGACGCACGACTGGATCCTGTTCTTCACCACGCAGGGCCGGGTGTATCGGGCCAAGGCCTACGAACTCCCCGAGGCCTCCCGCACGGCGCGTGGTCAGCACGTGGCCAACCTGCTGGCCTTCCAGCCGGAGGAGCGCATCGCCCAGGTCATCCAGATCCGCAGCTACGAGGACGCGCCGTACCTGGTGCTGGCCACTCGCAACGGCCTGGTGAAGAAGACGAAGCTGACCGACTTCGACTCCAACCGTTCGGGCGGGATCGTGGCGATCAACCTGCGCGACAGTGACGAGCTGGTCGGCGCCGTGCTGTGTTCGTCCGACGACGACCTGCTGCTGGTGTCGGCCAACGGGCAGTCCATCCGCTTCTCGGCGACCGACGAGGCGTTGCGCCCGATGGGCCGGGCCACCTCGGGCGTGCAGGGCATGCGGTTCAACGCCGACGATTACCTGTTGTCGCTCAACGTGGTCCGCGAAGGCACGTACCTCCTGGTCGCCACGTCCGGCGGTTACGCCAAGCGCACCGCGATCGAGGAGTACCCGGTGCAGGGCCGCGGCGGCAAGGGCGTGCTGACCGTGATGTACGACCGTCGGCGCGGCCGGCTGGTCGGCGCGTTGATCGTCGACGAGGACAGCGAGCTCTACGCCATCACCTCCGGGGGCGGCGTGATCCGGACGGCCGCGCGCCAGGTCCGCAAGGCGGGACGCCAGACCAAGGGCGTCCGGTTGATGAACCTGGGCGAGGACAACACGCTGCTGGCCATCGCGCGCAACGCCGAGGAAGCCGCGGAGGAGGTCGTCGGAAACGCCGAAGAGGCCGACGACGCGCAGAGCTAGGCAGGTAACGATGCGGGCAAGCGGGGGTCCGCACAAATGCCGGGGCAACTAGACTCGGCCCGACCGGACATATTGTGACTGCCACCGCAGGCGGCCAGCGCAGCAGATCTAAGGAGTCGGGGTGACCTCACCGAACGAGCCGGGCGCCCCCAAACAGGGCGACGGCCTTAATGGGGACGGCGCGGCCGAGCGCGCCGGTGTGCACCGCGCGGCGCCTGCGCAGACCGGCCGGGCACCCGAAGCTGGCGATCCGCCGTCCCGGCAACACGGCCCCGCCCGGGCGGCCGCCCCGACGCATCGGGAGCCCGAACCGCATGGCGAGCCGCGACCGGCCACCGCTCCCACCAGTGCCGATGCCCGGCTCAACCGCTTCGTCTCGGGCACGGCCGCGCCCGGGGCCGGCGCGTCCGCTCGTGCGAAGAACCCCTACGAATACGACCCCGCGCCGCCCCGCGGCGACGGTCCGCCCGCCGAGGCCTACGCCAGCGAGCTGCCCGACCTGTCCGGGCCGCTGCCCCGGTCCCCGCAACGCAAGCCTCCGCCGGAGCGCAGCGCGGAGGCGCCCAGCCCATCGGTTACGGCCAGGTCCACCAATGCCGATACCAACGAAGGCCGCGAAAACCGCGTCCAGGTGTCGCGGCGGACCCGCGGTCCCGTTCGGGCCAGCATGCAGATCCGGCGGATCGATCCCTGGAGCACGCTGAAGGTGTCGCTGCTGCTGTCGGTGGCGCTGTTCTTCGTGTGGATGATCGCGGTGGCCTTCCTGTACCTCGTGCTCGGCGGCATGGGCGTCTGGGCCAAGCTGAACAGCAACGTCGGCGACCTGTTGAACAACACCAGCGGCAGCAGCGGCGAATTGGTGTCCAGCGGCACGATCTTCGGCGGGGCCGTCCTCATCGGCTTGGTCAACATCGTCCTGCTGACCGCGATGGCGACCATCGCCGCGTTCGTCTACAACCTGGCCACCGATCTGATCGGCGGCATCGAAGTCACATTGGCGGACCGCGACTAGTGGGTCGACACCCATCGGACTGGTGGGTCGACACCCATCGGACTGGTGGCGATCACGCGGTTTTGGGGGTCCGGCGACGATTGCGGTAATCTCGTCGCTCGGCCGTACGCGAGTGCGGGCCTGTAGCTCAGGCGGTTAGAGCGCTTCGCTGATAACGAAGAGGTCGGAGGTTCGAGTCCTCCCAGGCCCACAACCATGTGCCCGTCCAGACGTTGCGTGAGGCTTGCATTGCCACTGGCACTGGCCGCGGTGGCGGCGGCGGTGGTGCGGTCACGACGCGGAGTCGAGGTCTGGCACGTGGCGGTGGCCGATCCACCCGATCGTCCACCGAGCCACGATGAGGGGCCTTAGCTCAGTTGGTAGAGCACCGCCTTTGCAAGGCGGGTGTCAGGGGTTCGATTCCCCTAGGCTCCACCGCGGTGAGGCGTCGGCGCTTCCCGAAACCCAGTGCGACGGCTTTATCCCACCTTGATCCACGGCGTGCAGCCGTGGGTAATGAATCTTCCGATCGCGGGTGCCACGATCTGCGCGGTAAGCGAAGCCCCGTCGTCGGAGCCGATGAATTTTCCGGCGCTGGTCCAGGCGCTGAACGAGCAGGCCGCTGAGTAGCCGCCGGGTTCGGCGCGGGCGACATATACGCCGTGGGGAAGTTCGCCCGGCACTGCGTAGGAGCCCGGTCCGTAAGTCGCGTCCGCGCGCGCCGGCGGGTAGCCGACACAGGCGACGATCAACGCCGACGCCACACCCGCTCGGACGGGCGTTGCACACCGCATCTTGGTCACGACGCCTCCAGCCTGCGCGTGATCCGGTCACCCCTTGGTAGACCCGGGACACGACCCTAGAGCACCGGTTCGCTCCACTCCCGGTATAAAGCCGCCGCGATCCAATCTCGGTCGAACGCCCGACCTGACGCGCCCGGCATCAGGCGATTAGGTGTTTTGGTTCGGTCGGACTTACTCTTGCGCGCGGCCCATCTTCAACTCAGGAAAGTAGCCATGCCCGGTCAGACTCTGCACCGTCCCAGCACGCTGCGCAGGAGCCGCACGCAACGCGTCACTCGCCGCGTGACGCGCCCCACCGTCGGCCAGTGCTTCGACATCGAGATCACTCGCGACGCCGACGGATGGCTGATTCGAATTCCCGAGATCGGCGGTGCCACTCGCGCCAGCAGCCGGGCCGCCGTGGAGTTGGCGGCGCGGCAATCGATCGCGAACCGCACCGGCATCCCGCTCGGATATGTCGCAATCTACGTTGCACGCGAGATCGGTTAGAGCCGAACACCTTTCGATCAAGTCGCCCCGGTCACCCGGCCGCCGGCGGCTTTGCCATCACTGACGGCTTGAAACCGTAGGTCGGAAGCATTCTCCCGTAACGGTTTCCGCCGAGTTGCCCCAACGGGGCCATGGGCAGAGCATTCATTCCGTCGGCCTCGACCGGGACGACCGCGGAGTTGAGGGCGGCCGCCCCCGGATTGGTCACGGCGCTTACCGGGGCCCAGCTCGGCGGTACCGACAGGGCGCCCATCGGGAGCGCTCTGCCCAGACCCGCCGCGACGCCCCCGGCGTTCGTGCCGGCGTTGGCCGCCGACTGCGCAGCGCCTTCGGCCGCCTTGACCGCGGGGCCGAGGCCCTTAGCGAAGGTGGTCATGGCCGTGATCCCGTTGCTCACCTGCCCGAAGGACTGCGTCGATTGAATCATCGACTGCGCGGTTGAGACGTAAGGCACTAAGTACTTGCCGTACAGCATGACGACGTCGTCCAAGATGGTGTTCGCCGAAATGTATTTGTCGAGCTGTGTGCCGTTGAACGACGAAACCAGTTCCGCCCACGGGTTCGGAATGGAATCCAAACGCGTCAGCACATCCTGCACGACGGTCTGGACGGGATTGTCGGCGGCGGCCGCGGACACCGCCGCAGATTGGCGTGCCAGGCCGGAGGAATCGGCCACCTCCGGTGGCTCCGCAAAATCGGTCAACTGTGCCGCCGCCGCCGCCGACGAGCTGGCGTAGGCATACATTGCCGTTGCGTCCTGAGCCCACATTTCGAAATACTCGGCCTCGTTGGCCGCGATCGCCGGGGCATTTTGCCCTAAGAAATTTGTCGCGAGCAAGGCCGCCAACTCGGCACGGTTGGCCGCGATCACCGGGGGCGGCACCGTCAGGGCGAACGCGGTCTCGTGGGCGGAGGCGGCGGCCGCCGCCTGGCTGGACGCCAGCTCCGAACTCGTGGCGCTGCTTTGTAACCACGCCACGAACGGTGTCGCGGCCGCAACCAACGACGCCGACGCGGGACCCAGCCACGGACCGCTGGTCAGCGCGGAAATCACCGACTGGAATCCGGCTGCGGCCGAATGCAATTCGACGGCGAGATCACCCCAGCCGGCCGAGGCGGCGACCAACGAACCTGCCCCCGGACCGGTGTACATGCGTGCGGAGTTGACCTCGGGCGGCAACAACCCATAGTCCATGGCCGCTCAGCTCGCAGCCGCCGCGTTCGCGGCTTCCGTTGCAGCATAGGAAGCCGCGCCTGCGGCCAGCGTGGCGACCAGCATCTGCTGAATCGCCGCCGCTTGAGCACTCAATGCTTGAAAACGCTGCGCGTGCGAGGCGAAGCAGGCCGCGGTCAGCGCGGATACCTCGTCGGCGGCCGCGGGAACGACACCGACGGTCTGAGCGGCCGCGGCCGCATTGCCGGCGTTCAGTGCGGCGCCGATCGACTGAAGATTGGCGGCGGCCGACGCCAGCTTCTCCGGATAAGCAGTTACGAAAGACATGCGGTTTCCTCCCGTGTTTTGTCGTTGCTACGGGACGCTATTCAAAGCCGGCCGGGTATCGATCCCACCCGAATGACAACCAATCGCGCCTGACCTCGGAATTCTGGCAAAGCTCACGCTGATTCAAATTCCGGTACCGGAAAAGTATGAATTCCGGCGCGATTTCTCTGAATTAGCATTGAACCGGAGCGTATTGGACCGCAGCATATGAATCCGACGTGAGCTGCCGTCCAAAGAAGCCTTTCCATCGTCATGAATATATGAATTCGCTCGACTCCGCGGCTCGTCGGCTTGATAACGGGATGGGCCGCAGCATTGGGGCATTGCGCGGTGTCAACCGCCCTAGATGGGGCACGCGGCGCCGCCCGGGAACGACATTTCGGGGGCGCGTGTGCATTGCGTGTGAGTTTCAATTGACGCAGCCGCGGATTTTCTCCGGCGGCCCTCCGCCGGGCGACCACAACCCGTGGGTGCCCCGCCCCGTCGCTATTTTTTGTTCCGAATCATCTATAAAGCGCGCGGCGCATGTATACGCTTTTGGGTATTCCGCGAGGCTCGACGATCTAGCTGAGTGGCCGACCGCCGGGTCGTAGCGTCGATCGGAGGTGCGGAATGTCGTTTGCTGTCGCAATTCCAGACCTGATCGCCGCGGCCGCGACCGACGTGGTGAGTATCGGCTCGCAGATCAGCGAGGCCAATGCGGCCGCGTGGGCCCCCACCGCGAACGTGCTCTCGGCCGGTGCCGACGAGGTGTCTGCGGCGATCGCGTCGGTGTTCGGCGAGTACGGGCAGGCGTATCAGGCCCTCAGCACCCGAGCGGCGGCGCTCCATCAGCAGTTCGCGCAGGCTTTGAGCGGGGGTGCGGCCGCCTACGCCGGCACCGAGGCGGCCAACGTGTCGGCACTACAGACGGCCGTGCAGGACCTGCTGAACGTGATCAACACGCCAACCGAACTTCTGCTGCAACGCCCGCTGATCGGCGACGGCACCAACGGAGCACCCGGATCAGGGCAAACCGGCGGTGCCGGAGGCATCCTCTGGGGCAATGGCGGCGACGGCGGGTCCGGCGCGGGGGGCAAAAACGGTGGCAACGGCGGCCCCGCGGGCCTCTTCGGCCACGGCGGCAATGGCGGCACCGGCGGGAGCGTCAACGTCGCGAGCGGCACCGGCGGCACCGGCGGCACGGGCGGCACCGGTGGCCTGCTTTACGGCAATGGCGGCGCGGGTGGGACCGGCGGCGCAAACAACTTCGTGGCCGGCCGGGCCGGGAACGGCGGGGTCGGCGGTAACGCCATCGGGTTGCTCGGCGGAGCTGGTGGCGCCGGCGGAGCCGGCGGCTTTGCAAACGACGGGACGGGTCCCGGAGGCGCAGGCGGCAGTGGCGGCAGCGGTGGCCTGCTCTTCGGGACAGGGGGTGCCGGCGGCGACGCCGGATTTGGCAACGGCGGCAACGTCGGCGGTTCCGGTGGCGAAGGCGGATTGCTGTTCGGCGATGGCGGCGACGGCGGCGCCGGCTCACTGGGACAGGGTGGCGGCACCGGCGGAAGCGCAGGGCTGATTGGAAACGGCGGCGCCGGAGGGACCGGCGGCGGCATTTTCAGCTCCGTGAACCCCGGAGGTCCCGGCGGCGCAGGGGGCAGCGGCGGGCTCCTGGCGGGTAACGGCGGTCACGGCGGCACCGGCGGGCAGGCGGTGTTCGGTACCCCGAGAACCGGGGGCGCGGGGGGCAACGCGGTGGGGCTGTTCGGCAACGGCGGCGACGCGGCGAGGCGGCGCGGCCGGCACGGGCTCGGGCGGTCTCGGGGGTGCCGGCGGAAACGGCGGAATTCTGTTGGGAGCGGCGGGGACCAACGGGCCGACCGGGGCGCACCTATAGGGCGGTTCGCCTAGAGGTCCGCACCTTCGGCCAAGTAGCTGACGCGGTACCAACGCCCCGGCCCCGTTGCCTGCGTGTCGTAGTCCTCTGTGGCAACCACCGACTCCAAGCGGACGTCGGTCAGATGCGGATTCTGTACGCGCACATGGTCTTCGAGCGCCGCCTCGAGCGCGTCGCCGGTGAGAGCGGTGTCCGCGAGCACCCTGCCCTCGTACCTCGTCCAAGTCACGGGTTACATCCTTACCGCGTCGCCTGGGGTGAACCCAGGAAGCGTTGAATGAGGGCGCGTTCGGCATCCGGGTCTTTGAGCGGCCAGCACCACAGCGCCAGGAAAACGCGGATCAGCCACTGCGCAGCCAGGGGATCGTCGTTGTCGGGGCCGACCATTTCGGCGGCCAACCCCGTGACGATGGGTGAGCTGATGACCCATTCACTGACGGGATTCACATGCATGGACTGCATGAGCTGGGCCAGCGGATCGGCCCGCAGTCGTTGTAGGGCGATGATCGCGGCGGTCGCAACACGGTCGGGCCCCCTGAGGTCCTTGATGGCTTCGCGCGTGGCGTCGACGATGCGAGCCGCTTGGATGGTGACGACGGCGTCGCGGATGGCCGCCTTACCGCCGGCATGGCGGTAGATCGTCGCGGGCGAGCAGTGCACCCGGGCCGCTAAGGCTTCGATCGTGAAACCCTCGTATCCTTCGCGAGAGATGAGATCGGCCGCCGCGGCGAGAATCCGTTCGGTGGCTTCGCTGCGGCGATCGCGCCCCACCAGCCAGTCGTCGCGCGCCATCCACCCATGCTCTAACAGATCGCGGCGGGCAGAAATACTTCTCTCACGATGAGAATTCTGCAGCAGAATTTCTCAGGCTAATGCGCTGTTGGCGCCCGGTGACCCCCAGGGGCCTCGACCGGCGCGAGGCGCGATCGCTCCTCAACATCGTCTAGTCCCGTTGACGTGGCAGGTCGGTGCACCGAGGCTGAACGCATGCCCGTCCTGGACAAACCGAGTGAGCTCCTGGGCCCGGAGGCGCTGCAAGATCCGTACTCGCTGTATGACCGAATGCGCTCCGAAGCGCCGGTGCAGCGCATCGGCGAGTCCGTCTTTTACGCCGTATGCGGTTGGGACGCGGTGCACGAGGCCGTCGAGCGCGTCGACGACTTTTCGTCAAACCTGACCGCCACCATGGTTTTTCAGGAGGACGGCACGGTCACCCCGTTCGACATGGGGCCGGCGGGAGGCGCCGCCCACGCGCTGGCCACCGCCGACGATCCAGTGCACGCGGTGCACCGCAAAATTTTGCTTCCGCACCTGTCGGCCAAGCGGGTGCGGATCATCGAGGAGTTCGCCGCCGCCACCGCCGACCGGTTGTGGGAGCAGAATCTGGACAGCGGTCAGATCGAATGGATGAGCGCCATCGCCAACCGGTTGCCGATGATGGTGGTCGCCCAGCTCCTCGGCCTGCCCGATGACGACGTCGACAAACTCATTCGGCTCGGCTACGCCACCACCACGCTGCTCGACGGGATCGTCACCCCCGACCAACTTCAACAGGCGTTCGCGGCGGCCCTGGAGCTATCGGGATACGTCACGGAGCATTTCGAAAAGGCAAGCGAGAATGCCGAATCCGGCCTGATCGCCGACCTGGCGGCGCGCTGCGCTTCGGGTGAACTGGAGCAACTCCCCGCAATGGGCATCATGATGACGCTGTTCAGCGCCGCCGGAGAATCGACGGCGTCGCTCCTGGGCAGCGCTGCGTGGATTCTCGCCGACCGCCCCGCAATTCAACGACAGCTCCGTGAAAACCCCGAATTGCTAACCGCTTTCATCGAGGAGACGCTGCGCCTCGAATCTCCGTTCCGTGGCCATTACCGACACGTGTGGCGCGACACCACGCTGGCCGGTGTTGAGGTGCCGGCCGATTCCCATCTGCTGCTGATGTGGGGAGCGGCCAACCGCGACCCGGCGCACTTCGACGCACCGAACGAATTCCGCCTCGATCGCACCGCCGCCAAGGGCCACCTGGCGTTCGGCAAGGGCGTGCACTTTTGCGTGGGCGCCGCGCTGGCCCGCCTTGAAGCCCAAATCGTATTGCGCAAATTACTGGAGCGCACCGCCTGGATCGACGCGGTTGACGTCGGCGACTGGCTTCCCAGCATCCTGGTCCGGCGCCGCAAAAGTCTGCGGTTGGCCGTCAGCTGAGGATTACGGTCGGGGCTGCACGTCGACGCTCGGCGGCCGGGGCGACGGCTCCTCCCCGCCGCGCATCGAACGGCGGACGACGCTGAACGCGACGGCGCCGCCGGCCAGGACCAGGACCGCCGCTCCTGCGATCACCCAGGGGCGGGGCCGGCGGCGTTGGGCCCGGCGCGCCTCCTGCAGCGCCTGGGGCAGCCCGGCGACCACCTCTTGCGCGGCGGCCAGCTCTTGGGTGAGTGTCTCTTGGGCAGCGGCGATTTCGCGGGCGAGCCGGCCCTCGCGGTACCGGCGACGAAGTCCCGAAGCGGTCGACTGCGCGCCGTGCACGCTCAGCCCGACGACGCCCCGGGTGACATCGACCGGCCCCACCGCCGAGTAAGTGAGCCCGCGGGCCAGTCGCTCCCGTGGGGTCAGCCGGGTTTCCGTCTTCGCGCTCATCTGCCGCCCTTCTGTTCGCTCGTGCGATGCCTCATCAGCGTGCCATTGATGGGCCACGCCCGGCCCTACTGTGCGCATCCCGGGTTCGGTACCGGGTGCGGGCAAGGTCGCGCGTAATGGCAGACTCTAGCCCCGTGACTAACAGCCCCATTCAGACCGCCACCGCAACGCTGCACACCAACCGCGGAGACATCAAGGTCGCCCTGTTCGGAAACCACGCGCCCAAGACCGTCGCCAACTTCGTCGGCCTGGCGCAGGGCACCAAGGAGTACTCCACCCAGAACGCCTCGGGTGGCCCGTCGGGCCCGTTTTACGACGGCGCGGTCTTTCACCGGGTGATTAGGGGCTTCATGATCCAGGGCGGTGACCCGACCGGTACGGGTCGCGGCGGTCCGGGCTACAAGTTCGCCGACGAGTTCCACCCCGAGCTGCAGTTCGACAAGCCCTACCTGCTGGCGATGGCGAACGCCGGCCCGGGCACCAACGGTTCGCAGTTCTTCATCACCGTCGCCCAGACGCCGCACCTGAACCGGCGCCACACGATCTTCGGCGAAGTGACCGACCCCGATTCGCAAAAGGTGGTCGACGCGATCGCGACGACGTCCACCGACGGCAACGACCGTCCCACCGAGCCGGTGGTCATCGAGTCGATCACGATCTCCTAAGGCGGCGCCCCCTCAGCGCCGGTTGCCGCCCGCGTAGCCGGCGTCCGTGAGGGCGTCGAGCACCTTCAACGGGTCCGTCCCGAGGTCCCAGCGGTTCAAGATCAGCAGCCCACCGTTGACCGTTTCGACCTCGAGCAACCGCACGGTGCGCGCGTGACGGCGGAATTCGGTGATCCGGATGATCTTGATGTCGGCGTGCCTCAATAACTGCGTCCGGAACCACCCCCGCAACGCGAGGCCGCCCGGGGTAATTGCCAGCTTCGGACGCGCGCGCCACGTCATGCCCGCAAACAAGATCAACCCCGCCGCGGCAATCCCGGTCAGCAGGCGGCCGGGCGCGTCTGTGACTACGGTCACACTGGCGATAGCCATCAAGACCCCGACAACCCCGCAACCTGCGATTCCCGTCGCGGGCGGCGCCCATTCTGTTTGCTGCATGGGCTACCTAACCCCTCCCACCACTGCCAACGCGCTTATCCACAAGCGCTATCAACAGTGGGGATAAATCACACGCGTGTGATTGGTTGGTCGCGACGTTGCTGAGCCAGTTACAGGAACACCCCAAGATGAATTCATTACCTCTGCGGGGTTGGTCAGTGCCAGCGCATCGTGAGCAACAAGCCGGTGATCATGAAAGCGAACGCGATCGCGTAATTCCACGGACCGAGTTGCGCCATCCAGTTCAAGGCGGCCGGC
The DNA here is from genome assembly GCF_001672675.1 of Mycobacterium sp. E2327. Classification (NCBI taxonomy): domain Bacteria; kingdom Bacillati; phylum Actinomycetota; class Actinomycetes; order Mycobacteriales; family Mycobacteriaceae; genus Mycobacterium; species Mycobacterium sp. E2327. The sequence continues at coordinate 8,131 of NZ_LZKE01000219.1, read as the reverse complement.
GCCTGGCTGCCGACGGCGGCCAATTGGAACACCATCAGCCAGACGAGCCCGATCAACATGAGGCCGACGAACAGGCAAACGAACCACACGCTGGACGGTCCGACCTTCACTTTCACCGGAGTGCGGCTGACCGCGCTGACGGTGAAATCGTTCTTCTTACGGACCTTCGATTTGGGCATTTGAATACCTCGGCATACCTGAACAACGGGACGGGGTGCGACGATAACGATGGCAGCTGCACGCATAGCTCGGATACGAGACTAACTCACCTGGCACGGCGACCAGGAAATGGAGACTCGATGACTGACACGCGCCGCTCACCATGGCGCTTCGGGGTCCCTCTGGTGTGCCTGCTGGCCGGGTTGCTGCTCGCCGCCACGCACGGGGTATCCGGCGGCGCCGAAATCCGCCGCAGCGATGCGCCGCGCCTGGTCGATCTGGTCCGCGAGGCCCAGTCGTCGGTCGATCGCCTCCGCGCCCAACGCGACGAGCTGGCCCACAAGATCGACTCCGCGCACGGCCGGTCCACCGACACCGCGCTCAAGGCGATGCTGCGACGCTCCGCCGAACTGGCCGGCGAAGCGGGCATGGACCCGGTGCACGGCCCGGGTCTGGTGGTGACGCTGCAGGACGCACAGCGCGACGCCAACGGCCGCTTCCCCCGCGACGCCTCGCCCGACGACCTGGTCGTGCACCAGCAGGACATCCAGGCCGTCCTGAACGCGTTGTGGAGCGCCGGCGCCGAGGCGATCCAGATGCAAGACCAGCGGATCATCGCGACCTCGGTGCCCCGCTGCGTCGGCAACACGCTGCTGCTCAACGGGCGTACCTACAGCCCGCCCTACACGATCACCGCGATCGGCAACGCGGCGGCCATGCAAGCCGCCCTGGCGGCCGCTCCCCTGGTCATCCTCTACAAGCAGTACGTGGTCCGGTTCGGCCTCGGCTACCGCGAAGAGGTCAAGCCCGACGTGCAGATCGCCGGCCATTCCGAACCGGTCCGGATGCACGTCGCGCAGCCGGCGGGCCCGGTGGGGTACTGAGCGGCGGCCCCCCACGGGGCCGGACGGTAACCTGACACGATGCGGATCCTGGTTGTCGACAACTACGACAGCTTCGTGTTCAACCTGGTGCAGTACCTGGGCCAGCTCGGCGTCGAGGCCGACGTCTGGCGCAACGACGACGCCCGCCTCTCGGACCCGACCACCGTTGCGACGCAGTTCGACGGCGTCCTGCTCAGCCCCGGACCGGGCACCCCGGAACGCGCGGGCGCGTCGATCAGCCTGGTTGACGCGTGCGCCGCGCAGCGCACCCCGCTGCTGGGGGTCTGCCTCGGACATCAGGCGATCGGCGTGGCGTTCGGCGCCACGGTGGACCGCGCGCCAGAGTTGTTGCACGGCAAGACGAGCAGCGTGTTTCACACCAATGTCGGTGTGCTGCACGGGCTTCCGGATCCGTTCACGGCGACCCGTTACCACTCGCTGACGATCCTGCCCGAGTCGCTGCCCGCCGTCCTGGAGGTGACGGCCCGCACCCGCAGCGGCGTGATCATGGGCGTGCGCCACACCGAGTTGCCGATCCACGGTGTCCAGTTCCATCCGGAATCGATCCTCACCGAGGGCGGGCACCGGATGCTGGCGAACTGGCTCGGATACTGCGGCTGGACGCACGACGACATGTTGGTGCGCCGCCTGGAGAACGAAGTGCGCGCCGCGGTCCGGCCCTATTTCCCGGACGCCGAAACCAGCGGCGCGGGAGCTACTGGCCGAACTTCAGCGTGATGATCCCGTCCCGGTTGCAACCGGTGCCGGCCGGCGGGTTCTGATAGACGACCCGGTGGGATTGGGCGCCGCCGGCGTCGACATCGGGCCCTTTGTCCAGCCCCCCGGTCCAGCCGAGGGCACGCAGCCGCGGCTCGGCGTCCGTCCAGAACATGCCGGTCAGGTCGGGCATCGTGAATTGGTTACCCTTGGACACCTGCAGCTCGATGATCGAGTCCACCGGAACCATCTGGCCCTTAGGCGGATTCGTGCCGATCACCTCCCCGGCGGGCCGGGTGCTGTCCACCTGCGTCTGGGTGACCTTCGTGAAGCCGTAGACCGTCAGGTTCTTCTGCGCGACGTCGACGGTCTGACCGGCGACGTCGGGGACCTGCTTGGTCTCCGGTCCGGAGCCGACGATGACCGTGATCACGTTCGTGATCGCCGACGTCTGGTTGGCCGGCGGGTTGGTCCCGATCACCTTGCCCAGCAGTTCCGGAGTCGACGGGGAGTTCGCCTGCTTGAACTTGCTGAATCCGGCGGTCTTCAGCTTGGTGACCGCGTCGCTGTAACTCAGCGACGAGACGTCGGGGACCTCGCGCTGCTCGGGGCCGGTCGAGACGTTGATGGTGATCTCGTCACCGGCGCTCACCGACGCGTTGGCGGCGGGATCGGTGCTGATGACGTGGTCGGGCGGAACCGTCGAGTCGGGCTTTTGCAGGGTGCGAGTCTTGAAGCCCCGGTTTTGCAGCGCGGCAATGGCATCCGCGGACACCTGCCCGCGCATGTCGGGCACCTGGACGTCGCGGGTGCTGCCGCCGAACGTGTTGAAGGCGATGACCACGACGATCGTCAGCACCGCCAGCACGGCGACCGCTACTACCCAGCGGCCGATGGAACCGCCGCGGTCGCGGTCGGTGTCGTCCAGCGCCTGGCGCGGCAGCGGGTCGGTGCGCGGCCCGTGACCGGGTCCGGTGGACGAAAGGAACGAACTGCGCTCGGCGTCGGTGAGCACCTTGGGCGCCTCCGGCGGCTCACCGTTGTGCACCCGCACCAGGTCGGCGCGCATCTCCGCCGCGGTCTGGTAACGGTTCTCCGGGTTCTTGGCCAGCGCCTTGAGCACCACGGCGTCCAGGTCGGCGGAGATGCCCTCGTGACGTTTCGACGGCGGCACCGGATCCTCGCGGACATGCTGGTAGGCGACCGCGACGGGCGAGTCACCCGTGAAAGGCGGCTCGCCGGTGAGGATTTCGTAGAGGACGCAGCCCAGCGAATAGACGTCCGATCGGGCGTCGACCGAGTCACCGCGCGCCTGTTCGGGTGACAGGTACTGGGCCGTCCCGATCACGGCCGCGGTCTGGGTGACGCTGTTGCCGCTGTCGGCGATGGCGCGCGCGATGCCGAAGTCCATCACCTTGACCGCGTTGGTGCTGCTGATCATGATGTTCGCCGGCTTGACGTCGCGGTGGATGATGCCGTTCTGATGGCTGAAGTTCAGGGCCTGGCAGGCGTCGGCGATGATTTCGATGGCCCGCCGGGGCGGCAGCGGCCCGTCGGTGTGCACGATGTCGCGCAGGGTGACGCCGTCGACGTACTCCATGACGATGTAGGGCAGCGGGCCGGTGGGGGTTTCCGCCTCACCGGTGTCGTACACCGCCACGATGGACGGGTGGTTCAGCGCCGCGGCGTTTTGCGCCTCGCGCCGGAAGCGCAGATAAAAACTCGGATCGCGGGCCAGGTCGGCGCGCAGCACCTTCACCGCGACGTCGCGGTGCAAACGGACGTCGCGGGCCAGATGAACTTCGGACATGCCCCCGAAACCGAGGATCTCGCCGAGCTCATAGCGGTCGGACAGGTGCTGCGGGGTGGTCATCGCGGTGTCTCATAACGGGCCGGCGATGTGCTGGGTCGAGAGGGGGTGACCCAGTCAGGTCCATGCGGCCTGCTCTGAAGTCCAGAATTACCTGAGCTCTCCGGATCCGTCCAATCCAGGCGCAGACGCGGCGCGGACCCGCTGGGCGTCTTGCTCGCCGGCGGCGCCGTGGCCGGCGGTGTCCCGGTGTCGGTGACCGTCGGCGGCGCCGGTTGCCCGTTCTCCGCGCGGGAGTTGATGACGATGATCACCGCGATCAGGATGGCCAGCGCCCCCAGCACACCCGCAGCCCACAGCAGCGCTCGCTGCCCCGACGAGAATGTGCGCCGCGCGGGCGGCCGCGAACGACCGGTGGACGGGCCGGAGCGACGGGGCGCGACGGCGCGGCTGGGCCCGACGGCGGTGGCCCTGGCGTGCGGGCTCGACGGAATCGCCGCCGGTGAGGCCCGACCGGGGGGCGGCGACTGGCTCGGCCGCGGCGGCCGGCGACCGGCCCGGACCGCGGCCACCGCGTCGGCGAACGGTCCCCCGCTGCGGTAGCGCATCTGGGGGTTCTTCACGAGGGTGATCTCGATCAGTTCGCGCACGTTGGGCGGCAGCTCGGCGGGCAGCGGCGGCGGGGGTTCCTTGATGTGCTTCATCGCCACCGTCAACGCCCCGTCGCCGGCGAACGGACGCTTGCCCGAAACCACCTCGTAGCCAACGACTCCCAGCGAGTAGACGTCACTGGCGGGGGTGGCGTCGTGACCCAGCGCCTGCTCGGGTGCGATGTATTGGGCGGTGCCCATCACCATCCCGGTCTGGGTCACCGGCGCGGCGTCGACCGCCTTGGCGATGCCGAAGTCGGTGATCTTCACCTGGCCGGTCGGGGTGATCAAGATGTTGCCCGGTTTGACGTCGCGGTGCACCAGGCCGGCGGCGTGCGCGACCTGAAGGGCCCGACCGGTCTGCTCGAGCATGTCGAGCGCGTGCCGCAGCGACAGCCGTCCGGTGCGTTTCAGCACCGAGTTCAGCGGCTCGCCGTTGACCAGCTCCATCACCAGGTAGGCGGTGCGGCCCTCCCCGTCCAACTGGCTCTCGCCGTAGTCATGGACCTGGGCGATTCCGGGATGATTCAGCATTGCCGTGGTGCGCGCCTCGGCGCGGAACCGTTCGATGAACTCGGGGTCCTGGGAGAACTCCTGCTTGAGTACCTTGACCGCGACGCGCCGGCCCAGCCGGCTGTCGACCGCCTCCCACACCTGGCCCATGCCACCAGTGGCGATGAGGCGCTGCAGGCGGTACCGGCCAGACAGCGTCACACCAACTCGCGGGCTCATGGTCCTCCCTGTAGCGCGGCCTCGATCACCGCCCGGCCGATCGGTGCGGCAAGCGCGCCCCCGGTCGCGGACAGGCGGTCGCCGCCGTTCTCCACCAGCACCGCCACGGCTACCTTCGGTGTCTGCGCGGGCGCGAACGCGATGTACCACGCGTGCGGCGGAGTGTTACGTGGGTCGGTGCCATGCTCAGCGGTACCCGTCTTGGATGCAATCTGCACGCCGGGAATCGCCCCTTTCTGCTGCGCGACTTTCTCGGCGCCGACCATCAGCTCTGTTAGCTTAGCGGCGACCTGCGGTGACACCGCGCGGCGCTGTTGATAGGGCGCGGTGGTGCTGATGTTGGACAGGTCCGGCCCCTTGAGGCTATCGATCAGGTAGGGCTGCATCGTCACCCCGCGGTTTGCGATGGTAGCGGCGATCTCGGCGTTCTCCAGCGGTGTGAGGGCCACGTCCTTCTGACCGATGCTGGACATCCCCAGCGCCGCGGCGTCCGGCATGATCCCGATGGTGGACTCCGCGACCTGCAGCGGTATGACGCTGGGGGTGCTGTCCAGCCCGAACGAGTGCGCCATGCTGCGCAGCGCGTCGGCGCCGGTCAGGAGGCCCAGCTGGACGAACGCGGTGTTGCAGGACAGGGCGAACGCCTGGCTGAGCGACACCGTCGGCGCATTGCCGCACGGCGTGCCGCCGTAATTCTCCAGGGTGGCCGTGCTGCCGGGCAGCGGAATGGAGGACGCCGCGGTCAACTGCTCGGTGTCGGTCGCGCCGGCCTGCAGCGCCGCCGCGGTGGTGATGACCTTGAACGTCGAGCCCGGTGGATAGGTCTCGGAGATGGCGCGATTGGTCATCGGATTCTCGGGATCGTCCCGAAGCCGTTGCCAGGCCTGCGACTGCACCTGGGCATCGTGCGACGCGAGCAGGTTGGGATCGTAGGACGGCGACGACACCATGGCGAGGATCTTGCCGGTGGACGGCTCCAGCGCGACGACGGCGCCCTTGCACGCCGGCCCACCGCAGCCCTGTTGCATGGCATCCCAGGCCGCCTGCTGGACCCGCGGAACGATGGTGGTGTCGACGTTGCCGCCCCGGGGATCGCGACCGGTGAAGAAGTCGGCCAGCCGGCGCCCGAACAGCCGCTCGTCCGACCCGTTCAGCACCGGGTCCTCGGTGCGTTCCAGTCCCGTGCTGGAGTAGCGCAGCGAGTAAAAGCCGGTGACGGGTGCGTACACGGCTGGATCGGGATAGACCCGCAGGAAACGGAAGCGGCTGTCGGTGGCCACGGAGTACGCGAGCAGCTGACCGCCCGCGACGATCTGGCCGCGTTGCCGCGAGTACTCGTCGAGCAGGACGCGCTGGTTGCGCGGGTCGGCGCGCAGCCCGTCAGCGGCGAAGACCTGCGTCATCGTGGCGTTGAGCAACAGCAGCACGACCAGCGCCATCACGGTCACCGAGATGCGGCGGAGGGAGGCGTTCATACCCGCTCGATCACCTCGGTGCCGGCCGCCGCGATCGGCGAGGTGTTGCGGGCGCGGGTGCGCAGGGGTCGTCGGGCGCTGTGCGAGATGCGCGCCAGGATGGCCAGCAGGATGTAGTTGGCCAGCAGCGACGAGCCGCCGTACGACATCCACGGCGTGGTCAACCCGGTCAGCGGAATCAGCCGGGTCACGCCGCCGACGACGATGAACAGCTGGATGGCCAGCGTCGAGGCCAGACCCGCGGCGAGCAGCTTGCCGAAGCTTTCGCGCGTCGCGATCGCCGTGCGCAGCCCGCGGACGATGACGATCGTGTACAGCATGAGAAGCGCCGCGAAGCCCACCAGCCCGAGCTCTTCACCGAACGCGGCGATGATGAAGTCCGTCGACGCCGCCGGCACCGTATCGGGTTGACCGTTTCCCAGCCCGGTGCCGAATATGCCGCCGGTGGCAAAGCTGAACATCGCCTGCACGAGCTGATAGCCGCTGCCGTCGGGATCCGAGAACGGGTCCCACCACATCTGCACCCGAACGCGGACGTGCTCGAAAAGGAAGTACGCCACAACGCTTGCCGCGGCGAACAGCACCAGTCCGATGACGACCCAACTGAAGCGCTGGGTGGCGAGGTAGACAACCACCAGGAACGACGCGTAGAGCAACAGCGAAGTGCCGAGGTCTTTTTCGAAGACCATCACGCCAATGGAGATCACCCAGGCGGCCAACAGCGGCGCGAGGTCTCGGGGCCGGGGCAGGGTCATCCCCATGAAATGCTTGCCGACGCTGGTGAACAGACCCCGCTTGGCGATCAGCACCGCGGAGAAGAAAATCAGCAGCAGGATCTTGGAGAACTCGGCCGGCTGAATCGAGAAGCCCGGCAAGCGAATCCAGATCTTGGCGCCATTCTGTTCGGACAGCGATGCCGGCAGCACCGCGGGGATCGCCAAGAAGACCAGACCCATGACGCCGCATATGTAGCCGTAGCGCGCGAGCTGTCGATGGTCTTTCAAGAAGGTGACCACTAACGCGAAGGCGGCCACTCCGACCACGGTCCACATCAGTTGCTGGGTGGCGCTGGGGTGACGACGGCCGCTCAACTCGTTGTTGACGAGGTCGAGCCGGTGGATCATCACCAAGCCAAGTCCGTTGAGAAGGGCCACAATTGGCAGCAGCAGCGGGTCGGTGTAGGGAGCGAAGCGCCGGATGGCCAGGTGCGCGCTACCGAACATGACCAGAAAGATGAGCCCGTAGGTCACCAGGTTCCAGTGCAGGTCCCTTTCCTGGTTGGCCTGGACGATGAGCAACGCGGCGACGGTTATCAACCCGGCGAAGAACAACAACAGCAGCTCGGCGTTGCGCCGAGTGGGCAGCGGAGGAGTCACCGCGACCGGCGGCTGAAGTTGTGTGGTCATGCCACCGCCCGGCAGTCGATGCCCGGCTTAGGTGGAGGTGGCGGGAGCGCAGTCACCGTGGGGGACGTGGTGGGCGACGTGGTCGCGGGCGCGGTGGTGGCGGGAACGCTGGTCGGGGCGGCGCTGGTGGGCGGAGTGCCGCTGGAAGTGGTCGGGGGCGCTGTGGGATTCGGCTCGGTGGTGCTGCCCGTGGTCGTCGGGGCCTGCGGCGCCGGCGGGGAGGTGGCGCGCGCCTCGCGCATTCAGCGGACCTCCACCTCGTGACCCGTCAGCGCCCGCATGATCAGCGATCGCTGAG
>NZ_LZKE01000218.1:0-48958 GCF_001672675.1 Mycobacterium sp. E2327 | reverse complement strand
AGGAGGACGTCCTGCTGGCGACGGGCGAGGCCGTTACCAACGCCATCGAACACGGCAGCCGCTGCGAGCCGCGCCGGACCGTCTCCGTCGAGGCATTCCTGCACGGGGAGACCGTCGCGGTCACCGTCAGCGACACGGGGAGCTGGGCTGACGATTCGTCCGCCAGCCTGCGCAGCCGCCGGCGCGGGCGCGGGCTGACCCTGATCGGTGGGCTGGCCGACCGCGTCGCCACCGTCCGCACCCCGGGCGGCACCCGGGTCACGCTGGAGTTCGACAACGCGGTGAGCGGCTAGACCTGAGCGGCTAGACCTCTTCCATCGCCTCGCCGAGCTCCTCGAGGAGCCGGTTGTGGTGGTTGCTCGCGAGCACGTGGCCGGCGGCGATGACCAGGGCGACGGGCCAGTCGATGAGTTCGAACGCCGCCAGGGCCGCCAGGCCGCCGTAGTAGGCCAGCTGCTCGGGTCGCGGAATCTCCACCTGACCCACGACCGGCACGTTCACCACGAACGTTTCGCCCTCGCGGATCTTCTGTACGGCTTCGCTCTGCGAGGTCCCCTTGCGCGATTTCTTTTCGGCCATGATTCGCCTTTCGGTAACGAAGGGTTTGCCGCCCCGCCGAGTACTCCGACCACCGTCGGACTTATGTCGACGACCGACTCCGTGTCCGATCCGCTGGTTTCGTCGATCGCTTTGGTGCTGAAGGTGCCTCTGGTGCAACTTTATGCGCTGCTTTGGCGGGCCGGGGTGGTTGAGATTCGCCATTCCGATCGGACGGCGCACCGGTCGTCGCGTCAGGTCCTGGTGGCAGCGTGTGCGGGCTGCCCCAACCGTCCGAAAACCGGTTCAGAACGGCTATCGCGACGGTCGCCCCGGCGGCGGCGCCCAGAGCTTGTCCCCAGCCAACCGGACCAAGCGGTGTGCAGCCGAGCAACTGGCTGACCACCGGGATGCTGATCAGCGTCCCCATCGCGCCGAGCGAACCCACCGCCGTGAGCACCACCAGCGGGGCGTGAGAGTCCAGCAGCGTCTGGCCCAGCTCGGCGCCCACCAGCGCGACCAGCGCCACGGTGGAGGCCCGCTGCGGGCGGCCCGTGACGCTCGCCATGGCCCACGCCACCGTCGTCGCGGCGGCGGTGGTGACGCCGCGGATGGCCACCGCGCGCCACAGCGCGGGTTGGTCGGGGCCCCGAATGCCCGGGTCCATCGGGGTGCTGGGCTCGCTGACCGCCAGGGCGGCGGCCGGTAGCGCGTCGGTCATCATGTTCACCAGCAGGAGCTGCCGGGTGTTCAGCGGCGACGTGCCGGTGATCGCGCTGCCGATGACGGCGAACAGCACCTCGCCGGCGTTGCCGCCCAGCAGCACCGACACCGCCGCCTGCACCCGCTGCCAGAGCTGGCGCCCCTCCTCGATGGCCTGCACCAGCGCCTCGATGCGGGCGTCCACCAGCACCACGTCGGCCGCCATGTGGGCCGGGTCGCTGCCGCCCGCGACCACGCCGATGCCGACGGTGGCGGCCCGGATGGCGGCGGCGTCGTTCGACCCGTCGCCGACCATCGCGCACAGCACGCCGGCGCCCTCCAGCGTCTGGACCACCTGCACCTTGTTCTCGGGCGTCATCCGCGCGAAGATCACCCGCTCGGTCACGACGCGCTCTTGGTCCTTGCGCGACAACGCGTCCCACTCGGAACCGCTGATCACCTGCTCGTCGGTCACCGATAGGCCCAGCTCCCGGGCGATGGCCAGTGCGGTGATGGGGTGGTCGCCGGTGATCAGCTTGATGCCCACGCCCTGGCGGCGCAGGTTGGCCAGCAGCTCGACCGCCTCGGGGCGCGGCGTGTCGGACAGGCCGAGGAACCCGGTCAGGGTCAGCCCGTCGCGGCAGAAGTCCGCGATGTCGTCCGGGTCGTCGCGGATCGCCTCGGCCTGCTGCGCCGTCAGCCGGCGCTGCGCCACCGCGATCACCCGCAGACCGCCGGCGGCCAGCTCGCCGACCGCTTTCTGGATCTTCGGGCCGGTGTTCTCGCAGGCGGCCAGCACCACTTCGGGCGCGCCCTTGACGGTCAGCTCCGTCCCGGTGACCGAGGCGGAGAACGACCGCCCGGAGCGGAAGGGCAGGTGCGCGTCCGCTTCGCCGGTCGGCGCCGAGCCGTCGAGCGAACGCTGCGCCGCCTCGACGATGGCGGCGTCGGTGGCGTGCGCCTGCGGGCTGCCGTTGGCGGCGGGGGCGGCGTGCGCCGCGTGGCGCAGCACCTCCTCGGCCGAGTGCCCCGGCGCGGGACGGACCTCGGCCACCCGCAGGCGGTTCTCGCTCAGCGTGCCCGTCTTGTCGAAGCAGACGACGTCGATGCGGCCGAGCGCCTCCACCGAACGCGGAACTCGGACGAGCGCGCCGAACTTGGTCAGCCGTCGCGCGGACGCCGACTGCGCCAGCGTCGCCACCAGGGGCATCCCTTCGGGGACCGCGGCGACGGCGATGGCGATGCCGCTGGCCACTGCCTGGCGCAGGCCCGTTCCGCGCAACATCCCGAGCCCGCCGACCAGCGCGCCGCCGGTGACGCTGACGGGGAAGGCCCGGTTGGTGAGCTGGCTGAGCTGGTGCTGCAGGCCGATGTCGGACGCGGTGTCGCCGGAGACGAGCTCGGCGGCGCGGCGCTCCTGGGTGTCGGCGCCGACCGCGGTCACCACGGCGACCGCGGTGCCCGCCACGACGGTGGTCCCGGCGTACAGCATGCAGCGACGCTCGGCGAGGTCGGCGCCCGGCGTGGCGTCGACCTGCTTTTCCACCGAGAGGGACTCGCCGGTCAGCGTCGACTCGTCGACCTCGACGTCGACCTCCTCGAGGATCCGCGCGTCGGCGGGCACCACCTCGTGCGTCCGGATCTCGATGATGTCGCCGGGCCGCAGCTGCGCCGCGATGACGTCGGTGTAGCTGCGCTCGCCGTCCGGGCCGGTGTCGACCCTGCGGGCCGGCGGGATCTGCTGTGCCAGCAGGCGATCGAGGCGGTTCTCGGCGCGCAGCCGCTGGCTGGCCGCCAGGATCGAGTTGCCGGTCAAGACCGAGAACACCAGGACGGCATCGACGGGGGAACCGAGCACCGCGCTGGCCGCCGACCCGAGCGCCAGCACCGGGGTCAGCGGGTCGGTCAGCTCGGCACGCACGGCCTTGAGGAGTTGCCACACGGCGTTCGGCGGCGCTTCGACCCGCCCTTCGGGCTCGGCCTGCGCGTCCGGCTCGGGCGGCGGCAGGGCCTTGCGCACCTGCTCGACGGACATCGCGTGCCATTCGTGAACGGCCGCCGGCCGCGGCGCGTCCGCCGTCATGATCCCGCGGGCCAGCAGGCAGCCGGACAGCGCGCCCGCCGCGGCACCGGTGGTCACCGGTCCGGGGCCCAGGCCGCGCACGCCCGGGATCATCAGCAGCGATCCCATGGCCGTCGCGCCGGCCGATATCCCGACCCCGCGCTGGGTGGCGGCCTTGGCCGCGGGAAGCGCGTGCAGCACCCGCCAGGCGGCCGCGAGGTCGGGCAGCAGCAGGTCCGCGCACCAGGGCGGCGGGCCGGCGCCGGGCTGCGGCAGCACGCCCAGCGCCACGTCGGCCGACGAAAGCGCTTGTGCGCCAGACGATGACAGCACGGCGACGGTTCGGCCCTGCTGTTGCAGGTCCGCGACGGCACGGGCGAGCGCGTCGTCCATCGAGCCGTTGGCGAGCGGGGTGATCTCGTCGAACGCGGGGCGCAGCTCGCCCAGGGAATCGACGTCGATGGACACCAGCTCCGCTCCCGTGCGGTGCGCCTCGGCGACCACGGCCGACGCCAGCGGGTCGTGGGAGGGGCGGAAAAGCGCCTCGACCGCCGCGTGCGGCTCGTTGGCGGACATCCCGGGCACCCGGTGCCAGCCCGGCCGTTGGCCGTTGTTCTGCAGCACCAGCTGGGCGCGGTTCCACGCGGCGGACAGTTCACGCTCGTCGGCGCCGCGGATGCGCGCCACCCGCATGCCGGTGGTGCACAGCACCCGCGGGTCGATCACGATGGCGTCGACGCGGTCCAGGCGGCGCAGCGCGTCGGGCCGCAGCGACAGGACGGCGTGCCGGTCGGCCAACCCGCGTCCCAGGGCGGCGGCGAAAGCCTCCGGCGTGGTCCGGCTGGCCTTGGGGGCGGTCACCAGCACGGCGGTGGCGGCCATGTTCGGGTTGCGGGTGGTGGCGCCGACCAGGCCCGCGCCGAGCGCCTGGATGAGCGCGAACCGCCCGGCGCTGCGTTCCACCACCCGGGCCCGTGGCGGCCGCGGCGACGGCGCGTCGCTGGGCGGTTGGTCGGCGTGGCGGGCCAGCTCGGGTTCGTGCCGTCGCCAGGCGCGCGCCTCGGCGCGGCATTCGGCGGCCTTCAGCGACTGCATCAGCAGGCCCACCGACAGCGACGCCGGCGCGAGCGTGACGGTTTCGGCGGCCGTCATGGCCAGTGTCAGCACGGTGTCGGTCGCGGGCCCGCCGATGCGGTCCTCGAGCAGGCGTCGCAACCAGGGCTGGTAGTCGATCGCCACGACGGGCGCCTGGATCCCGATCGGCAGTCGCGGCCAGTGCAGCGCGCGCCCGGCCAGCGCGATGCCCAGCCCGGCCGCGTTGGCGGCCACGGTCACGGCCCGGGTCGCCGCCACCACACCGTCGCCCGGCAAAGCCGTCGCGGGCGCCTTGTGGGTTGAGCGGCAACGTTTTTCGGCGTCCTCGACCACGCGGCACAGGTCCCGCAGCGAAATGTCCGGATCGCCGAGGGTGACCACGACGCGCGACAGCGGATGGTTCAGGCTGGCCGACGTGACACCCGGGTGATCGCCCAGGCCGCCGAGCACGGCGCGGCCCAATTCGCCGTCATTCGCGTCTTCGAGGCCGCGCACCTCGATCCAGGCGCGCTGCTCACCGCGCCAACAGCGCCGGCTCAGCGTTTCGGCGGGAAGGTCGCCGGTGAGCGCCCTGGCGCCTTCGCGCAGCGGAATCGCCGCGATGTGAAGGGCCTCTTGTGCCAATCCGGTGAGGGCCCGCAGCGGCGTCGATCGTGGTAGCGACGTGACAATGCTCAAGGGCTCCCCGGACGATTCTTAGTTGGTGCTGCGCAGCTCGGCGGCACCGGCGCGGCGCCCGGCCGCCTTCTTGGCCGCCGGCTTGCTGGCGGCCTTCTGCGGCGCCGCCTTCTTCGACGGTTCGGAGGGCACCGGTTTGAGGCTGGCCTTCGGGGCGGCGCCGTTCTCGGGCTTGCGATTCAGCCTGTGCAACAGGAGCGCTCCGCCCCCGACGGCCAGCAGCACCGGCCACTCGACCAGGCCGGCCACGCCGATCGCGCCCAGCGCCAGCGCGGCCGCGGGTGTCGAGTGACTGCCGCTGTTGATCCCGCGCTTGATGCCCTCGGCGGCTCCCGTCACACCGCCGACGACTCCGTTGACCGCGGCGCCGCCCACGGCTCCCGCGGCCGCCGTGGTCGCGTCCGCCGCGCGACCCACCGTCTTGCCCACGCTGCGCACTGCGCCACCGACGACACCCATGATCACTCCCTGGTATCTCATCGCTCTCACTGGGAACCGCGTGGCCACCCGTATACCCGTTGAACGCGAGGTTAACAGCAACAACGAAATAGTTCTCTGCATCTATAAGGCGAAAGCCTGCCACGTTACAAACGCGCGTACAACGAGCAACTTCTTAAACCGGGCTCACATGGAGCTTAAAGCTGGCTCACATCGACCAGCACCGGCGCGTGATCGCTCGGGGCCTTGCCCTTGCGCTCGTCGCGGGCGATCTGGGCGCCGGTGACCCGGCCGGCCAACGCCGGTGACGCGAGGATGAAATCGATACGCATGCCCCGGTTCTTCGGGAACCGCAGCTGGGTGTAGTCCCAGTAGGTGTAGACGCCGGGGCCGGGAGTGAAAGGCCTTACCACGTCGGTGAATTGCGCGTCGACGATGGCGTCGAACGCGCGGCGCTCGGGCTCGGAGACGTGGGTCGCGCCGGCATAGTATTCGGTGCTCCACACGTCCTCGTCCGTCGGGGCGATGTTCCAGTCGCCGACCAGCGCGATCGGCGCCGCGGGATCGTCACGCAGCCAACCCACCGCCGTATCCCGCAGCGCGGCAAGCCAATTCAGCTTGTAGGTGTAGTGCGGGTCGCCGACGGCGCGGCCGTTGGGCACGTACAGGCTCCACACCCGCACGCCGGCGCAGGTGGCGCCGAGCGCGCGGGCCTCCGCGGTGGCGGCGACCTCCGGCTTGGACGTCCAGGTGGGCTGGCCCTCGAAGCCGATCGCGACGTCGTCGAGGCCGACGCGGGAGGCAATGGCCACGCCGTTCCACTGGTTGAAGCCGACGTGCGCGACCTCATAGCCGAGTTCGAAGAACGGCAGGGTGGGGAACTGGCCGTCGGCGCACTTGGTCTCCTGCATGGCGAGCACGTCGACGTCGGCGCGGGTCAGCCAGTCGAGGACGCGGTCGAGGCGCGTGCGAATCGAATTCACGTTCCAGGTGGCCAAGCGAATCGCGCCGTCGGGCATGGCTAGACGGTATCGATCGCCCGGATGTAGCGGCGGCGGTGGTGCAGCCGGAAGCCGAGCGCCGCGGCCAGGGCGAGGTTGTCGGCGTCGTCGTCGCCGACCTGCAGGTAACCGCGGGTCGCCCCTTGGCCGGCGCCCCAGGCCAACAGCGTCTCGCACTCGGGAGGCGCCGGGCCGTCGGCCGCCAGGCACAGCCACCGGCTGCCGTCGGGCGCTTCGGTGACCGCCGCGCGCCAGCCCCCGTCGCGCCGTTGTTCGGGCGTGACGCCCGAGAGGTCGCGCACCAGGATCTGTTCGGTGCGTTCGCTCGGCACGCCGGGCGGGATCGGCAGCAAGCGGTCGGGGATGGCCAGCCGCGGTGTCAGGCCGCGCCGCCGATACCAGCCGACGATCGCCGGCACGGCGGTCATTTGAGCCGAGATATCAAGTGGTACAGCCGAATCGGCGAGGGACCCGGGGCCGGTGCGCAGCAGCCAGCCGTCGACCCAGGCCTGTTCGGCGCCGGGCCAGGCCGCGGCGGCGACGTGCTCGACCGCCCGGATGTCGGAGGTGCGCACCGGCGCGTCGGTCAGCGCCCGGAGTGCGACGACGTCGGTGGGCGCGAACTGCACCACCGCGCCCGTTTTCGTCCGCACCCGCACCAGCGGATCGACGGCCAGCAGGTGTCCGACCGCGTCGGTCAGGGGCGGAACGGATCCGGCGGGGAGCCGGTAGCGAACACTCACCCGCGTTCCCAGGTCCGGCCACGAGACCATCAGTGACCGAACGGGTCCGGCCCCTCGCCGGGCAGCCACGACAGCCCCGGCACGCCCCAACCGTGTGACTTCACGGCGCGTTTCGCGGCGCGCGCGTGCCGGCCGATGAGGCGATCCAGGTACAGGAAGCCGTCCAGGTGCCCGGTTTCGTGTTGCAGCATCCGCGCGAACAGGCCGGTGCCCTCGATGGCGATCGGGCTGCCGTCGGCGTCGAGCCCGGTCACCCGCGCCCACTTCGCCCGGCCGGTGGGGAACGACTCGCCCGGAACCGACAGGCAGCCCTCGTCGTCGTCACCCGGGTCCGGCATGGTCTCGGGAATCTCGGAGGTCTCCAGGACCGGATTGATGACGACGCCGCGCCGGCGGTCGGTCAGCCCCCGGTCCTCGGAGCAGTCGTAGACGAAGAGCCGCAGACCGTATCCGATCTGGTTGGCGGCGAGCCCGACGCCGTGCGCGGCGTCCATGGTGTCGTACATGGTGGCGATCAACTCGGGCAGCTCGGCCGGCAGCGAACCGTCGGCGGCGACGGCCACCGGCGTCGTCGGGGCGTGCAGGACCGGGTCTCCGACGATGCGTATGGGTACGACTGCCATGATCGGTCAGCTTATTCGGGGCCCAGCGCGGCCTCCGGGGGAGCCGGGCAATCACAGCGAATCGGCCGACTCGCGGGTCTGGATTACGGCTTGAGGGTTCGCGGCGTGGTTCAATATTCGCGCGAAACATGCCCTTGAAACGCCTACGTAAGTCAAGTCATTCGAGCACGTTGAGAATCGCCGGAAGGGTCCAGGGGAAGCGGATATGGACAGCGCCATGGCGCGGGCAAATCGATCGGGGGACGACGCTGAAATCGCCGATGGCCTCACCCGTCGCGAGCACGACATCCTGGCGTTCGAGCGCCAATGGTGGAAGTACGCCGGGGTGAAGGAGGACGCCATCAAGGAGCTGTTCTCGATGTCGGCGACGCGTTACTACCAGGTGCTCAACGCGCTGGTCGATCGGCCCGAGGCGCTCGCCGCCGACCCGATGCTGGTGAAGCGGCTGCGGCGGCTGCGCGCCAGCCGGCAGAAGGCGCGGGCCGCGCGCCGCCTCGGCTTCGAGGTGACCTAACTCGCTACAGTGGGGCACGATGAAAGAGCGCGTGCCCGACTCCACGGGCCTTCCCCTTCGGGCCATGGTGATGGTGCTGTTGTTCCTGGGCGTCATCTTCCTGCTGCTCGGGTGGCAGGCGCTCAGTTCCTCCGGGAAGTCCGATGACGAGTCGGCGTCGGCGGCGTCCAGCGTCACCAGCACCACCACTTCGTCGGCCGCCACCAGCAGCGCCCCCGCGAACCAGGCCGAGGTGCACGTCTACAACATCTCGTCCAAAGAGGGCGTCGCCGCAAAGACCAAGGATCAGCTCACGTCCGCCGGGTTCAAGGTGACCGACGTCGGAAACCTGACGATCCCCGACGTCACGGCGACGACGGTGTACTACACCGACGCCGAGGGCGAGCACGCCACCGCGGACGCGGTGGGCCAGAAGCTGGGAGCGCCCGTCCAGCCGCGGATTCCGGCGCTCAAGGACCAGCCGCCCGGCGTCATCGTCCTGGTGACGGGCTGAGGGTCGCTGCTCGGAAATTCGGGGGTGCTCGGGATAGGCTCTCGCTATGCCTAAGCACCGCAACGCCGCCGCCATGCCCGCCCTGTTCGCGGTGGGTTGCGTCGCCTTGCTGGGCGCGTGCGCATCGCCCCAGCACGCCTCGTCGGTCCCCGGCACCACGCCGGCGGTGTGGACCGGGTCGAGCGCGCCGACGGCCGGCGCGGGCGCCGAGGGCGATCAGCAACAGCAGCCCGCGGGGCGCAGCATCACCACCCGGCTGAAGGGACCCGACGGGGTCGAGGTGGCGACCGCGAAGTTCGACTTCAGCAACGGCTACGCCACCATCACGATCGCGACGAGCGGCGCCGGGCACCTCGCGCCGGGGTTCCACGGCGTACACATCCACAAGGTCGGCAAGTGCGAGGCCAATTCGACGGCCCCGACCGGCGGCGCGCCCGGCGACTTCCTGTCCGCCGGCGGGCATTTCCAGGCGCCCGGGCATTCCGGGACACCGGAGAGCGGCGACCTGACCTCGCTGCAGGTCCGCAAGGACGGGGTCGGGATGCTGGTGACAACCACCGACGCCTTCGCCATGGAGGACCTGCTGACCGGCGAGAAGACCGCGATCGTGATCCACGCCGGCGCCGACAATTTCGCCAACATCCCTTCCGATCGCTACAACCAGACCAACGGAACGCCGGGCCCCGACCAGATGACGATGACGACCGGTGACGCCGGCAAGCGGGTGGCGTGCGGTGTCATCGGTGCCGGCTAGCAGGTCCCGCGCTCACATCGATTTCGCCCGCTCACCGCGGCCGACCATCGGCGTGGAATGGGAGTTCGCGCTCATCGACGCGCAGACCCGCGACCTGAGCAACGAAGCCCCCGCCGTGATCGCCGAGATCGGCCAAAACCCGCGCGTGCACAAGGAATTGCTGCGCAACACCGTCGAGGTGGTCAGCGGCATCTGTGAATGCGCCGCGGAGGCGATGCAGGACCTGCGCGACACCTTGGGCCCGGCCCGCAAGATCGTCCGCGACCGCGGCATGGAGTTGTTCTGCGCGGGCACCCACCCGTTCGCCAAGTGGTCCGCGCAGAAGCTCACCGACGCGCCGCGCTACGCCGAGCTGATCAAGCGCACCCAGTGGTGGGGCCGGCAGATGCTGATCTGGGGAGTGCATGTGCACGTGGGGATCTCGTCGGCCAACAAGGTGATGCCGATCATGACGTCGCTGCTCAACTACTACCCGCACCTGCTGGCGCTGTCGGCGTCGTCGCCGTGGTGGGCCGGCGAGGACACCGGGTACGCGAGCAATCGCGCGATGATGTTCCAGCAGCTGCCGACGGCCGGTTTGCCGTTCCACTTTCAGACCTGGGCCGAGTTCGAGGGCTTCGTCTACGACCAGAAGAAGACCGGCATCATCGACCACATGGACGAAATCCGTTGGGACATCAGGCCTTCGCCGCACCTGGGCACGCTGGAGGTGCGGGTGTGCGACGGCGTGCCCAACCTGCGTGAGCTCGGCGCGCTGGTCGCGTTGACGCACTGCCTGGTGGTGGACCTGGACCGCCGGCTGGACGCCGGCGACTCGTTGCCGATCATGCCGCCGTGGCACGTCCAGGAGAACAAGTGGCGCGCCGCGCGATACGGCCTGGACGCGGTGATCATCCTGGATGCCGAGAGCAACGAGCGGCTGGTCACCGAGGACCTCGACGACGTGCTGAACCGGCTGGAACCGATTGCGAAGTCGCTGCATTGCGCCGACGAACTGGCCGCGGTCTCCGACATCTGCCAAGGCGGGGCGTCGTATCAGCGGCAGCGGCGGGTGGCCGAGGAGCACGACGGCGACCTGCGCGCGGTCGTCGACGCGCTGGTGGCCGAGCTGGACATTTAGCATCATGGCGGATCCCGAAACCCTTGAGCTGGCGATGTTTCCGCTGGAGTCGCCGCTGCTGCCCGACCAGGAGTTGCCGTTGCGCATCTTCGAGCCCCGCTACGGCGCGTTGGTGCGGCGCTGCCTCGACCGCGACGAACCGTTCGGCGTCGTGCTGATCGCGCAGGGCCGCGAGGTGGGCGGCGGCGACGCGCGCTGTGACGTCGGGGTCCTGTCGCGCATCGACGAACACGCCGACCTCGGCGCCGGCCGGTACGCGCTGCGCTGCCGCACCGGTGAGCGGATCCGGGTGCGCCAGTGGCTGCCCGACGACCCGTATCCGCGCGCGGCCGTGACGCGCTGGCCCGACGAACCGGGCGACCCGGTGCCCGGCGCGCAGCTGCGCGGGCTCGAGGATCGGGTGATCGCCCTGTTCGAACGGATCGCGGAGGCCCGCGACGCCCGGCTGCCGGGCCGCGAGGTGCTGCTGGGCTACCGGGAGGGCGACGCCGCCGACGCCGGACAACGCCTGTTCGCGTTGGCATCTCGCATCCCGATCGGCGCCGCCGACCGCTATGCCGTGCTGTCGGCGCCGTCGGCCGCCGACCGCTTCACCGCGCTCAGCGAGGCCGTGGACGCGCTTGCCGACATGGTGGAGTTCCAGCTGTCCGAGTAGGGGGCAAGGCGATGAGCGCCGACGTGACGATCGACATCGACCAGGGCGTGGCGGTGCTGACGCTGAACCGCCCCGAACATCTCAACGCCTACACCGCCGAGATGGGCGCGCTGCTGAGCCGGGCCTACCGCGACTGCGACGCGGACGACGACGTCCGCGCCATCGTGGTGACCGGTGCGGGCAGGGCGTTTTGCGTCGGCGCGGATTTCTCGGGCAACATCTCGCCGTTCGACGCCCCATCGGACCGCGACGCTTTCTCGGCGTCGCCGATCGACCCGGCCGCCTTCGAGTTGCGCAAGCCGGTTATCGCCGCGCTCAACGGCCACGCGATCGGGATCGGCCTGACGATCGCGCTGCAGGCCGACATCCGCGTGGTGGCCGAGGACGCCAAATACGGTGTGGTGCAAGTGCGCCGGGGCGTGATACCCGACTGCATGTCGCACTGGACGCTGGCGCATCTGGCCACCTTGGGGGTGGCCGCCGAGGTGCTGCTCACCGGGCGCACCTTCACGGGCGCCGAGGCGGTGGCGCTGGGCGTCGCGAACCGGGCGCTGCCGTCCGAGCGGGTGCTCGAGTCCGCGGTGGAGATGGCCCGCGACATCGCGGCCCACGTCGCGCCGATGTCGGCGGCGTTGTGCAAGCGGCTGCTGTGGGACAGCGCAATTCACAACTACAGCCCGCGGCAGGTCGCGTCGCTGGAAACCCAGCTGCACCACCGCGTGATGGGCACCGCCGACGCCCGCGAGGGGGTCACCGCGTTCCTGGATCGGCGGCCGCCGCGGTTCAGCTCGCGGCTGTCGGCCGACTGGGCGCCGTTGCCGGAGCCGTGAGCGCGTGCCTCAGACGCTCAGCAATTCGGCCAGCGCGACACCGAGGTTGTGGAGGTTGGTCTCCAACGAATACGTCCGGTCAACCGTCCAGTTGAGGATGCCCCCGCACAGCGCGCCAACGAGTATGTCGGCCAACGTTTCTGCGTCGTGACGCGGATTGACCTCTCCGCGTGCGACGCCCTCCTTGATCAGCTCGACGAAGGTGTCGTGCAGGTTGAAACCACGCTGGATGCCGTAGCCGCTGGTGGCCATCATCTCCCCGATCAGCTCGCGGTAGGTGTCGCCCGATCCGACCAGCGTGGTGGCGATGTCGTCGAACACGCCGGCCAGGCGCGCCGGGATGGGTTGATCGCCGCGGTCGAACACGACGTCGTGCAGGTTGAGCAGCCGCCGCTCCGCCAGCGCCCGGATCATGTCCTGACGGGTCGCGAAGTGGTTGAAGAACGTTCGATTGGCGACGTCGGCGCTCTCGCAGATTTCCTCGATGGTCGTGGCCGCAACGCCCTTCCGCAGGAACAGCTCGAAGGCGGCCGAGAGGATCTTGTCCCGCACCTCGAGCTTTCGCCGCTGGTGTCTGTTCACGTTCTGTCACACAACTTCTCGGAGAGGATCCACCAGTCCGCCGCGCGCTGTTCGTCGCGCGCGTGGGGCGCGACCGCGTCGCTGACCCCGCAGTCTTCCAGGTACAGCGCCCCCTTGTCCGCCAGGTCCGGGCTGACCGCGGCCCATACCTGGGTGGCCGCCCCCTGTTCGGGCGTGGCGAGCTCGAGCGAGCCGTCGCTCGGTTCGCCGCGGGCGGCGGCGCGCGCGGCGACCATCGTTCGCAGCTCGGAAAAGTCCGCGCGGGACATGTACCGCGCCAGGGAGGTGGCCACGGTGCCGGGGTGGACGGCGTAGGCGCGGATGCCAGACTCGCGGAGGCGTCGGTCCGCTTCGATCGCATGAAGGATGTTCGCCGTCTTCGACGCGCCGTAGGCGACGAACTTGTCGTACTGCCTGCTCTCCCAGTGGGGGTCGTCGAAGTCGACGTCGCCCATGACGTGGCCGCCGGAGGACAGGATGACGATTCGCGCGCCCTCTGCGGCGGCCAGTTGCGGCACCAGCAGCCGGGTGAGTTCGAAATGCCCGAAATGGTTTGTGCCGATCTGCGTTTCGAATCCGTCGCGGGTCCGGCCGAACGGCGTGAACATGACCCCGGCGTTGTTAATCAAGACGTCTATGACCGGCGCGATATCGCGGATGGCGCTCGCCGCCGCGCGGACACTGGCCAGCGACGTGAGGTCGAGCTCCACCACCGGGGTCCGGGCGTCGGGCACCTGGTCCGCTATCCACTGGGAAGTCTGCGCCAAGGCATCGCGGTTGCGGGCGGCCAGGACGACGTGCGCGCCGGCGGCGGCGAGCGCGCGCGCCGACTCGCGGCCCAACCCCGAGGACGCGCCGGTGACGACGCACGTCTTGCCCGACAGGTCGATTCCGTCGACGACCTGCATGGCCGTCGGGCGTTCCGTCATGCCGGTGCCAACCGCCACAGCGGAATGACCACGTCCGGGTCGCATTCCTCGTCGACGATCCATTTGCACATCCGCCGGATCGGCTCGAGTGCGTCCTGCGGCGCGGCGACCGCAACGCTGCAGGCGTAGCCCAGGCTGGTCAGCCGCTGGGCGCCGAACAGCGGCAACGTGTTTCGCAGCCGACGCTTGAGGGACTCCGGGTAAATGCCGATCGTCTGCGTATAGGAGTTCACCGCCGCCGTGACCTGGTCGATGTTGTCCACCGGGACGATGTTAGCCACCCGCCCGGACAGCATCGGCGAGTAGTCCACGGGCTGATCGAACTGTGAGACGACGATGGCGCCCTCGCGCCGCTCACCGCCGATGACGCGGTAGAAATCGTCGGCCATGCGCGAGGACTCCAGGTGATCCAGCAGCTCGCGGTTCGGATATCGCGGCGGGGTGCTGACAACCGCGGGCAACGCCACCAGCTCCCGGTAGACCAATTCGCCGAACCGGTTGGCGTTGGCCAGCCCCTCGGCATCCGTCCCGCTGAGTACGTAGATGACCCGGGCGTTGGCGCAGCCTTCCTGGTTGGCGACGCCGATGTCTGTCGCGGCGCGGCGGGCCACCTCGCGCATGGTGTGTTCGTCGGCGAACGCCTCGCGTCCGATGATGGTGGCGCTGCGCTTCGGGTCGAGAGCGATGAGCTCCAAACCGGGCTGAATGTAACGGGTTACGTGCTTGACCGACGCCAATCCTCCCCACGCCACGATCTTTTCGATGTGATGCGGTTGGTAGAGGGCCTCTTCGACGGCCACGTCGCCGCCCTTCCAATACCCCACCGACAGGTGCCGGGTGATCGGGTGATTCGGCGCGACGTCGGCCAGCGTGCGCGCGATCGCGATCGCGGTCAGCGGATCGTTGGACGGCGCCTTGACGATCACGTCGGACCGGGTGATCACCGAACGCAGGATCGTCACGGCCGAGACCAGCCCGCCGTTGCCCGCCGGGATGTGCAGGACGCGGGAGCCGAAGGCCCGCACGCGCAGTTCGCGGCCGTCGCGCAGTTTGTGCGGGACCCATCCGTTGAGGTAGTCCAGCCCGACCTGGCTGTCGGCGATTTCGGTGACGTTATCGCGGGAAAAGAGTGGCCGCAGAACGCGATAGCTGTTCTGCAGCATGTCGGCCGGCAACACGTTGGCCACCAGTGACGCTTCGTACGCCTCCTGCAGGTGGGCATTGGACTCGAAGTCAAGGGCGTCGCCCAGCGCCTGGAGCACGTCGAGGATCTCGTCGAAGCCGACCTCGTAGAGGTCGGTCATTTCCGCGGGGCTTTTGAGCGGGAGCTGCTCGACGTACTTGCGCATGTCCGGTGCCTGAAACTGCGCGGCACCGCGGCGGGTGTCGAACCCAACGAGGTCGTCGGTGATGACCCGTCCGCGCAAGAACAGCGGGACGGTGTAGGCGATCACAGGTCCACGCCCTTCATGAAGTTGACCGCCTCGTCGTGCACCTCTTGTGTTGCGGCGCAGGTGATCCGGTCGTCTTCGATCTCATTCTTTTCGCTGTAGCGCATGATGTCCTTCTCGAACGCGACGCTCGCCTGCCCGCAGGGGCATCGCAGGTCCCAGTCGATCGTCACCTCGTCGCCGGAGATGACGCCGCCCCAGTGCGCGCGCAGCAGGATGTCGTAAACGGCCGCGCGGCCGGTCTGCACCCCGGTGCGGGGGAGCGGCTCGCTGGTGTCTGGATCGAGGACGAACGGGATGACCCAGGGTGCGACGTGGTAGCGGCCCTCGCTGCAGCCCCAGTGAAACGTGCTTGACTCGGAGAAGCCGTAACCCACCTGGATCCGGTCGACCCCGAGGAAGTCCTTGATGACTTCCATGAAATCGTCAGGCAGCGCAACGCCTTTCATGCCGCCGCCCGTGAGAATCGCCGAGTCGGGCGCGAAAACATTGCGTACTCCGCGCTCCAGACCGGCCCTGGCGATGTCGTACATCAGGTGGAAGGTACTGGTCATGAACACCCGTTTGCCGCGCAGCTGTTCGGTGATGCGGGCGAAGAACGCCTCCATGTCCTGGGCCTGGCGCGCCTGCATGGCGATGAACTCGTCCTTGCGGGCGGCAAGTGCGGGGTCGATCTCGAGCCGGTCGAGCTCGCCGCGCGACGCGGCCGCCCGCATCTTGGACGCCAGGAACATCAGGTCGGTGTCCACCGCGAAGGGATACAGGGCGTGGAATCTGCTTTCGTCGCCGCCGGTGAAGCCGCGCTTGATCATGTTGGCGATGCGCAGATGACCGAGCTTGCCGTTGGCGAAGTTGGGCCACACCACGTCCACCACCGGGTTGAGTTCTGTTTCGGTGGGTTCTCGGCCGAAGGTTTGGAAAAGGCAGATCTTCCACAGCGCCATGCCCTCGCGGGCGCCGCGCTTGTCCTTGGGCAGGATCGAGATGGTGCCGGTGGTGCCGCTAGAGGTGATGACCTCAAGCGGGGTCTGCGCGTCGAGTCGGTCGATCCAGTCGTCGATCCCGGCGCAGCCCGCGGTGTCCACGCCGGACAGGTCGTAGCTGGTCAGCTTGTCCAGCCACTTGGTCATCAGGTCGAAGCGCTTCTTGTCGACGAGCGCGGCCGGGTAGGACTTGAAGGCCGTGTGCGAAAAGAACAGCGGCACAACGTCATTGAATTCGTCAAGCGCCGTGATGCCGAGCCGGTCGGCCAGTTTGCGCAGCATCTCGATGGAGTCGTAGTGCTCCCGGAAGCGGACGCCCATCGCCTGGCGTTGCAACTCCTCCAGCTCGGGGCGCCCGATGCTGTGCATTCGGGTGTAGGACTGGCCGAAGAACCCGATCGGGTCGTTCATGAATTGGTCGACCGCTTGGGCGGTGGTTCCGGTGGCTGTCACCCGGTCACGTTAACGCGACTATGCAGTTATAAGCAAGATTGCAGATTACTGCAAAAAACTAACTCGATGCCAGCTGCGGCTGACCGGCGGGGGCGGCCTCCCGCGGCTCGGCCGCTGCGTGCCCGTTTCGGATGGCGAGGCCGCCGACGGCGGCGCCGACGAAGAACAGCGCCGCGCTGACGACCATGAGCCGGGCGAAGCTGGCGTCAGTGAGCCTGTTGGCGGTGATCACTCCCACGCAGGCCACCGCGATCAGCGCGGAGGTACGCCCCGTCGCGTTCTGGATCGCGGCGGCGATTCCGCTGTGCGCGGACTTGACGGCGGACAAATTGACCACGGTCAGGGGGGTCACGGCGAGGACCATGCCGACGGCCAGCACGATGCGGCCCGGCAACACGTCGGTGAGGGCGTGCAATCCGTGCGCGGTGGGGCGAATGAGCAGCAACCCGAGCCCGGCCAGCGCGGGACCCGCCATCAGGAAGATGCGCGGTCCGATCCAGGCGGCCATGCCGCCCACGCCGCGGGCGAACAGCAACGAGATGATCGGGCTGGGCAGCGTGATCAGGCCCGAGGCGGTGGCCGAATACCCCGCGACCTCCTGCAGGTACAGCGCGATCGCCAACGAACCCATCGTGATGCCGCCGTAGACGAACGCGGTGACCAGGTTGGCCCCGGCGAAGTTGCGGGCGGCGAACAGGCTCAGCGGCACCATCGGGTGGGCCGTGCGGCGCTGCCACGCCACGAACGCCAGCAGTGCCGCGATGCCCACCGCCAGCGCCGCCCTGACCAGTGCGTCGGCCCAGCCCCGCCGGCCCTGTTCGATCAGTGCGTACACCGTGGCGGCCAGCCCGACCGCCGACAGCGCGGCGCCGACGAGGTCGAGGCGCGCGCTTCCGGAGGGACCGGGAATCCCGCGCAGCCAGTACGTCAGCGCGAAGCCGACGGCCACGGGGACCGCCGACAAGACGTAGATCCAGCGCCAGCCCAGAAAGTCCACGGTCAGCCCGCCGAGCAGCGGCCCCACCGCGAAGGCGGTTCCGGTCCAGGCCGTCCACGATCCGATCGCGGCGGGGCGGTCGGCCGGCTCGAACGTCGAGTTGATCAGGGCCAGCGAACCGGGCACCAGAAACGCGCCGCCCAGTCCCTGGACGAGGCGCCCGGCGATCAGCATCGACGGGGTGCCCGCGGTCGCCGCCATCACCGAGCCGACCCCGAAGGCCGCCAGCGCGAAGCGCATCACCCGGATCCGCCCGAACAGGTCGGAGATGGCACCGCCGGGCAGGACCATGGCCGCCACGGCCAGCAGGTAGCCGTCCACCACCCACTGTTGGGTGCACATGCCCCCGCCGACGTCGCGGCCCATGGCCGGCAGGGCCAGGTTCACGACGGTGCCGTCGAGGAACACGACCGCCGAGACCATGATCGCCACCGTCATGACCCGCGTCGTCGGGGCGACATCAGGGAACTTCACGAAACCGATCCTGCTCTTCTCGGTGAGGTTGTCGGATGCCTGTATGTAGGCATCCGGGTTACACCAAGTCGGACGAACGAACGGGTCAAACGGTTCAGGTGTGTGCCGCAACGCGTTTCACGAGCCCCGGCGCCACGGCCCGATGCAGCGGGCCGACCGCGGCCCACACCGCTCGGGCGGCGAGGCGGTTGTAATGCACGCGGGTGATGAGCATCACCCGGCCGTCCTGGCGGCGCAGCGTCAACCGGCCGCGGATGAGCGGCCCGCCCGACGTCAGCACGATCTCCTCGCGATCCGAGCGCGTGATCGGCCAGCCGATGATGTGGTTCGGCGAGGAGTACGGACCCAGGCGAAGCCTCAGCACGTGGCGGTGGATCCACAGCACGAGGTTCCCGCCAGCTCCCGGCCTGCGCCCCACCGCGTCGCGGAGCGTCTGTTCGGCGGTGCGTGAATCACCCTGCGGGATAGGGGCCTCGAAGACGTCGGCGTAGTCGGCACCGGTCCCGCCGAGCGCCACCGCCGCAATGCGTCTCAGCACGCTGCGCACCACGATTCGGTGTGCGCCGGTTCCGATGACGAGCGCGCGATAGGCCGTGCCGTGGATGCCGGGGAAGGCAGCCCAGGTCGCGGAGCGCACCCGGGTGCCGGGTGCCACGTCGTCCAACTCGAACACCCACCGGTAGATCGCGAACAGGTGGCGGCCCTTGAGCGCGAACAGCTCCGGGTGCCGCGCCCCGTCCAAAACGAAGCCCGCCGGCACGGTCGACGGGTCGAGCGGGTCGCGGCACATCACCCGCAGCAGCGCCGACCACGTGTCGTCGCGATTCGCGGGCACGGTTATGGCATGCTCATCGATATAGGGTAATCGTTCCATATAGAAGGAATGTACTAGATCATGGCGCCGCCGCGGAAGCACGAAACCGATGTGATCCTCGACGCAGCTCGGGCCCTGGTGCTCGACGGGGGACCGCGGGCGGCGAGCGTCGCGGCGATCTCCGAGGCGAGCGGCGCGCCCGCCGGCACGCTGTATCACCGGTTCGGCAACCGCGACGGCATCCTGACGGCGGCGTGGCTGCGGGCGCTCGAACGTTTCCAGGCGCGGGCGCTGGGCGCCGAGGGCGAGACGGCCATCGACACGGCGGTGGCGATGGCCGTGGCCGCCGTCGGCTTCGCCCGCGAGCTGCCCGAGGACGCCCGGCTGTTGCTGACGATCCGGCCCACCGACCTGCTCGACGACGAGCCCGACGCGGCGTTCCGGGAGACGCTCGCCGCGATGAATGCGCCCTTGACCGAACGGCTTTCGGCCCTGGCGAAGCAACTGTACGGAAGACGCGACCGGCGATCGGTCGACGCGGTCGCGCGCGCGGTGGCCGACCTGCCGTATGCCGTCGTCCGCCGCCACGCGCACGACGAGCCGATGCCGCCCTGGCTGGAGGCCGACGTCGCGGCGTCGGCCCGCGCGGTGTTAGAGCGTTTTGCCGAACGCGCGTAGGGACTCCACCTGCGCGGGGTCCAGCGACGGGCGGACGGTCTTGCGGGCGGCATCGAGGTCGGCGGCCGTCACGTCGGAGGCGTCCAAGGAGCGTCGCATGGCGGTCAGCGCGGCCTCCCGCAGCAGCGCGACGCAGTCGGCGGCGCTGTAGCCGTCGAGCGAGGCGGCCACCGCGTCGAGGTCGACGTCGTCGCTCAGCGGGATGGATTTGCCTGCGGTGCGCAGGATTTCGCCGCGGGCGGCGGCGTCGGGCGGTTCCACGAATACCAGCCGCTCCAGCCGGCCCGGCCGCAGTAGTGCCGGATCGATCAGGTCGGGCCGGTTGGTGGCGCCCAGCACGACGACGTCGCGCAGCGGGTCGATGCCGTCGAGCTCGGTCAGCAGCGCGGCCACCACCCGGTCGGTGACGCCGGAGTCGAAGCTCTGCCCGCGCCGCGGCGCCAGCGCGTCCACCTCGTCGAGGAACACCAGCGACGGCGCCGAATCGCGGGCCCTCCGAAACAGTTCGCGCACAGCCTTTTCCGAGCTGCCCACCCACTTGTCCATCAGCTCGGAGCCCTTGACCGCGTGCACGGACAGCTGTCCCGTGCTGGCCAGGGCGCGGACGATGAACGTCTTGCCGCAGCCGGGCGGGCCGTACAGCAGCACGCCGCGCGGGGGATCGACGCCGAGCCGGGCGAAGGTGTCGGGATGCTGCAGCGGCCACAACACCGCTTCGGTCAGGGCTTGGCGGGCCTCGGCCATGTCGCCGACGTCGTCGAGCGTGACGTTACCGACGGTCAGTTCCTCACTGGCCGAGCGGGACAGCGGCCGGATGACGGTCAGCGCCCCGACGAGGTCGTCCTGATTCAGCTTCGGTGGCTGCCCGTCGGCGCTGGCCCGCGACGCCGCCCGCAGCGCGGCCTCACGCACCAGCGCGGCGAGGTCGGCGACGACGAAACCCGGTGTCCGCCCGGCGATCTCGTCGAGATCGAGATCGCCGGTGGGCACCGGTTTGAGCAGCGCCTCCAGCAGCGCCTTGCGGGTGGCGGCGTCGGGCAGCGGCAGGCCCAGCTCCCGGTCGCACAGGTCGGGGGCGCGCAGCCGGGCATCGAGCTGGTCCGGGTGGGCGGAGGTGGCGATCAGCGCGACGCCCCCGGTGGCGACGGCGGCTCGCAGCTCGCCGAGGATGAGGGCTGCCACCGGCTCGGCGGTGGCCGGAAGCAGCGCGTCGACGTCGGCGATCAGCAGCACGCCGCCGCCGTCGCGAACCTTCTTCACCGCCGCGGCAACGGTTTTCAGCCGGTCGTCGGCGGCGAGCGCGCCCACCTCCGGGCCGTCGAGCTCGACCAGTCGGCGGCCGTCGCACACCGCGCGCACCAGCGTCACCTTGCCCACGCCTGCCGGGCCCGACACCAGCACACCGAGGTTGGTGCCCGCGCCTAGGCTCTTGAGCAGGTGCGGCTCGTCGAGCGAGAGCTTGAGCCACTCGGCGAGTTTGGCGGCCTGCGGCTGCGAACCCTTGAGCTCCTCGACGAGGATCTCCGGGGTGCCGGTGGGAAGCTGCTCGTGCGGGCCCCCGACGGCCGGGACCCCGGTTCCCCAGCTGACCAACGAGCTGGGCTGCACGCTGACCGGCCCCTCCGGGTCGACCTCCGTGACGGTCAACAGCTCCGAGGTCCAGCTGATCCCGACGGCCGAGGCCAGCGCCCGGGTGGCCGCCGACGTCGACGTCCCGGGCCCCAGGTCGCGCGGCAGCAGCGACACGGCGTCGCCGACTGTCATCACCTTGCCCAGCAACGCCTGTCGCAGGGTGACCGGCGTGATCGAGGCGGTGGCCATCGACGAGCCGGACAGCGTCACCGACCGCGCGCCGTAGACGGTGACCGCGCTGACGATCACCGCGGTGCCCTCGCGCAGCCCGGCGTTGGACAGCGTCACGTCGTCGAGCAGCACGATGCCGACCGGGGTGTCCGGGCCGGCCAGCCCGACGACGGCCGCCGTCGTGCGCGATCCGGTCAGTGCGACCGCGTCCCATTCCCGGATGCCAAGGGCGGCAACGGCATTGGGGTGTATGCGGACGACGCCGCGGCGGGAGTCGACGGCGGAGGTGTTCAGCCTGGCGGTGAGCGTGAGCTGACTGCCGGAGGCCGGGATCATCGCAGGCGCCCGCCCGGCTTGCGCAGCCCCAGCCGCGTCATCGACCGGCGGCTCGGCTGCGCCCGGCGGTCGGCGCGCCGCACCGCGCGGCGTTCTTTGGGCTTGTCGTCCCACACCTCGGGGTGTTTGGCCAGCCAGCTCTTGGTGCGCACCGCGAACGGCACGTGGCACAGGTAAGCGATGATGATCACCCAGATCAGGATGTAAGGCTGCAGCACCGCGGCCGCCGCGACCGCCGCGAGCACCGCCAGCAGGGGAACCGCCCAGTTCGGCGGAATCGCCACGGTGTGCAGCTTCTTCATCGGAATCGCGCTGACCATCAGCATCGACGTCCCGGTGATCCAGATCGCGAGGAACCACACCGACGTCCACCAGCCCTCGCCGAACTGCAACTTGAGGGCGATCGTGCCGATCATGGAGACCGCGCCCGCCGGCGCGGGCATCCCGACGAAGAATTCATGCTGGTAGGCGTGCTGGGTTTCGTCGTCCTGCTGAGCGTTGTACCGGGCCAGGCGTAGCACGACGCACACCGCGTACAGCAGTACCACCGCCCAGCCGACCGGCCACTTCGACAACAGCATCACGTAGACCACCAGGGCGGGTGTCACCCCGAAGTTCACCGCGTCGGCCAGGGAGTCGATCTCGGCGCCGAGGCGCGACTGGGCGCCCAGGATGCGGGCGACCCGTCCGTCCAGCGCGTCCAGGATCGCCGCCGCGGCGATCAGCGCCATCGCGGGAATCGGCTTGCCGTCGAGGGCGAACTTGATCGACGTCATGCCCGCGCAGATGGACAGCACCGTCATCGCGCTGGGCAACAGTTGCAGGCTCGCGGTTCGCCGATCCCGGCGCTTGTCAGTCATCGCAGTTCGGCCAGGACGGTCTCGCCGGCCACCGCCCGCTGGCCCACCTTCACCAGCGGTTCCGTGCCGGGCGGGAGGTAGGTGTCCAGACGGGAGCCGAATCGGATCAGGCCGTAGGTGTCGCCGATCGAGAGCTTGTCCCCGGCGCGCGCGTCGCAGACGATGCGGCGCGCGAGCAGTCCGGCGACCTGTACGGCCACCACGTCGGCGCCGGTGTCGGTGCGGATGCGCAGGCTGGTGCGCTCGTTTTCGGTGCTCGCCGCGGGCAGGTCGGCCGACCCGAACCGGCCCGGCCGGTGCCGCACGTCGATCACCTCGCCGCTCACCGGGGCCCGCTGCACGTGGGCGTCCAGCAGCGACAGGAAGATGCTGACCCGCAGCAGCGGCGCGTCGCCCATGCCGAGCTCGTCCGGCGGGGCCGCCGCGTCGATCACGCAGATCTCACCGTCGGCGGGGGCGACGACGGCGCCGGGCCGCGAGGGCGGCACCCGCGGGGGATGGCGGAAGAATCCGGCGCAGGCGCCGGCCGCCAGCAGGCCCGCCCGGCGCAGCCAGCGGTGGTTGCGCCCGATCAGCGCCACACCCAGGCCGGCGGCGATGAACGGCCGCCCGGCCGGGTGCACCGGCGGAATGGCGGAACGCACCAACTCGAGGGCGTGCTGGGGGCTGAAGGCCGGGTCCTCGGCGGTCGGGCCGACGGTTTGGGGGCGTCTTGCCACGGCGGCCATCTTACGGACTAGGTGAGGTCCCAGACTTGCAGCTCGGTTCCCGCGGACACCTCGACGACGTCCTCCGGGATGTCCAGCAGCCCGTTCGCCGACGCCAGCCACCGCAAATGGTGGGAGGCCGGCGGCCCGTAGCTGGTTACGGTCCCCGCTTCGGGGTCGAGGATCGCCCGCCGGAACTGACGTTTGCCGCGCGGCGAGGTCAGCGATTCGGCGAGGACCGCGGGCCGGTGCGGCCGCTCGGGGTCGGGCAGGCCCATGGCCCGGCGCAGCGCGGGGCGGATGAACACCTCGAAGGACACCAGCGCGCTGACCGGGTTGCCGGGCAGCGTCACGATCGTGGTGCCGGCCACCCGCCCGATGCCCTGCGGCATGCCCGGCTGCATCGCCACCTTGACGAACTCCACCCCCTGGTCGCCGTCCCGCCCGAACGCGTCCTTGACCACCTCGTAGGCGCCGGCGCTGACGCCGCCGCTGGTGATGATCAGGTCGCAGTCGCCCGCGTAGCGATCGAGGATCGAACTGAACTGTGCGACGTCGTCTTCGGCGGTCGCGACGGCGATCACCTCGGCGCCGGCCTCGCGCACCGCCCCTGCCAGCATGATCGAATTGGACTCGTAGATCTGCCCTGGCCGCAGCGGTGCGCCGGGCGCTACCAGCTCCGACCCGGTCGACATCACCAGAACCCGTTGGCGCGGAACCACTTTCAGCTCCGCCATGCCCAGCGCCGACGCCAGGCCGAGCACCGCCGGCGTGACCACCTGGCCGCGGCGCAGCACGGTGGTGCCGGGCGCGACGTCCTCGCCGGCCCGCCGGATGTGCGCGCCCTCCGGACGCGGCGCCCGGATCGCCACCGCCTGCACGCCGCCGTCGGTGTCCTCGACCGGCACCACGGCCGTCGCCCCGGCCGGCAGCGGCGCGCCCGTCATGATGCGGTGCGCGGTCTTCGGTTGCAGCACCAGCTCGTCGATCCGCCCGGCCGGAATGTCCTCGGCGACTTCCAACACCACCGGTTGCTCGGGCGTGGCGCCCGCGACGTCCTCGGCGCGCACCGCGTATCCGTCCATCGCGGAGTTGTCGAACACCGGCAGCGCCAGCGACGCGACCACGTCGTCGGCCAGCACCAGCCCCTGGGCCTCGGCCAGCCCGACCGCGACCGCCGGGCGGGCGCGGATCATCTCCGCTACGACTCGCTGATGCTTCTCGACAGACCGCACCCGGCCATTATCCAAGGCGCAAAAAAGCGGCTCGCGGACGTAAGGTTGAGAACGTGATTACCGGGTTGACCCACGCCGGGTTGTGCGTGCCCGACTGTGAGGCCGCGGTGGCGTTCTACCGCGACGTATTGGGCCTGCGTGTGCTCTCGCCGCCGTACGTCATGAGCGGTAACGCCATTCGCGAGGACATGGGCGAGCTGGTCGGTGACCCGAGCATGAAGGCGGCCATCGTCGGGTTTCCGGGCGACGGCGACCGGGTGCTCGAGGTCATCGAATACCTCAACGTCGACGGCGCGGATGCCGAGCGGGCCCTGACCGATCAGGGCCTTTCGCACGTGGGCCTGATCTGCGAGGACCTCGACGCCACCCGCGCCGAGCTGGAGCGCAAGGGGGTGCGCTTCCTGGTCACCGGGATCGCCGACGTCGCCCGGGTGCGCACCACCTGGTTCGTCGACCCCTGGGGCGTGGTGTTCATCCTGGTGGAAAAAAGCCGGCCCGAGCGACCGTACTTCGCGCAATACGGGGCGTGATGCCCCGAAAAATCACAGTCGGGATCATCGGCGCGGGTGCCGGCGGCATCGCGATGGGCATCCAGCTGGCCGACGGCGGCTACGACTTCACCATCTTCGACCGCGCCGACGGGTTCGGCGGGACCTGGCGGCACAACACGTTTCCGGGCGCGGCCTGCGACGTGCCGTCGCACCTGTACTCGTATTCGTTCGCGCCCAACCCGCGGTGGAGCAAGACCTACGCCAACCAGCCCGAGATCCTGGCCTACCTGGAGAAGGTCGCCGCCGACCACGGGCTGGCCTCGCATCTGCGCCCCCACACCGAGATCACCACGGTGCGCTGGTCGGATCGGGAGCGGCGCTGGACGCTCGGCACCGCCGACGGCGCCGAACACCACTTCGAGGTCGTGGTCAGCGCCGTCGGGATGCTCGACGTGCCCAACGTCCCCGACATCCCCGGCGCGCGACGCTTCCGCGGGCGCCAATTCCATTCGGCGCGTTGGGATCACAGCAAGCCGACGGCCGGGGAGCGGGTCGCGTCCATCGGAACCGGCGCCAGCGCCATCCAGTACGTGCCCGCGATCGCGCGAGACACTGCGCACCTCACCGTGTTTCAGCGGACACCGATCTGGATCGCGCCGCGGTTCGACTTCCCGTTCACCCCCGAGCAGCACGCGGAGTTCGAGCGCCACCCCGAGACGGCGCGCAAGCTGCGCGACGAGGCCTTCGACGCCTATGAGTCATCCGACTTCGACGTCGACGCCGCGCAGACGCGCGAGGCGACCGAGCTGGCCCGCAGCTATCTGATGCGCAAGGTCGCCGACCCCGAGCTGCGCGCGAAGCTGACGCCCGACTACCCCGTCGGCTGCAAGCGGCCGCTGATGTCGCGCGACTGGTACCCGACGTTCGCGCTGCCCAACGTGAGCCTGGAGACGACGGCCATCGCCGAGCTGACCGAGCGCGGGGTGCGCACCGTCGACGGCGTCGAGCACCGCGTCGACACGGTCATCTACGGCACCGGGTTCAAAGCGGCCGACTACCTGGCGAGCATCGACGTGTACGGGTCGGGCGGCCGCCACCTGCGCGACGAGTGGAGCGGGGGCGCGGAGGCCTACCTCGGCACGCTGATCGCCGGGTATCCGAACTTCTTCACGCTGTACGGCCCGAATACCAACGGCGTCAACTCGATTCTGTACATCCACGAGGCGCAGACGACGTTCGTGCGCCACATCCTCGACGTCATGGGTGACCGCGGCGCGCGCACGGTCGAGGTCACGCCCGCGGCGCAGCGGCGCTACAACGACGAGATCCAGGCCGCCATGGTCGGCAAGGTCTGGCTCGCCTGCACCAACTACTTCCGGCACCCCAGCGGCAAGGTCGTCACCCAGTTGCCTTACAGCGGGCGGACGTTCTTCGAGCGGACCCGCGAGCTGGTCGACGGCGATTACCGATTCGCCTGCTAGCGGCCGGCGCGTCCCGATGGCGGTGAACCCTGCGCACCCCGCGCTCGCCCCGGTGCCGGGCCGGCGCTCCAATTCCGGGCTGCCGCAAGGCGCTTGGCGCCGGCGATGCCGGCCGGCTGCCCTGCCTTAGCCGCTTGACCCGCTCCGCTGCCCTGATCGGGGCGCTGCGCGCCATCTCGATCTTGGTCCGCGCCCACGCCGCTTCCCGCTTCGACTGCGGCTTCTTAGCCTGCACGGCCAAACCCTACGTCGCAGCCGGGGCCCGCATCGCGGCCCGGCACCGAATGTTCGCCCACCATTAACCCGGCTACTGCACCCAGTAGTTGTCGTGGCGGATGAACCACTCCCGGCGTTCGTCGTCGGTCATGTCGGCGAGCGCCGCGAAGCCCTCGAAGTAGGCCTCGCGCGGCGCGCCGGGCGCGAACAACATCAGGACCGAGGCCGGCGCGTCCGCCTCGTTGCGGAAACCGTGGACGCCGCCGGGCGGGACGTAGAGGAAGTCGCCCTGGTGGCCGTCGACCCACTCGTTGCCGTCGAAGAGCTTCATCGTCCCGGACAGGACGAAGAACGCCTCGGACATCGCGCGGTGATAGTGCGCCGGGGGCCCACCGCCGGCCGGCGCGATGTCGACCCGGTACAGGCCGTAGTCGCCGTCGGTGGCCTGCTGATTGGCCAGGTAGCGGTACTTGGTCCCGAAGGTCTCGTAGTCCGGCGGCGAGTCGGCTCGCCTGAGCCAGGCACTGATCTCCGGTTCGTCCTTGGTGTAGCGCGGCGGCGGATACGGGGGCACGACGAGGGACACGTTTTCCAGCTTGCCAGTTAGCATCGCCGGTGTGGAGGGGCGGACCGACGACGAACAACGGCGCGTGGAACGGCTTCTCGACGCCCAGACGAAGGCATCGCAACTGTTCGACGAGATCGAACGCCGCACGATGATCCGCCCGGGCGTCGGCGAACAGGAGTTGTCCGACGACATCGCCCGCCTCGCCGAGGACATGCTCGGCGTGACCCGGCACTGGCATCGCCGGATCGTGCGGGCCGGCCCGAATACGTTGCAGCCCTTCAAGGCTCACCCGCCGGACCGCGCGATCGCCGAGGACGACATCGTCTTCCTCGATCTGGGACCGATCTTCGAGGAGTGGGAGGCCGACTTCGGGCGCACGTTCGTGTTGGGCGACGATCCGCACAAGACGGCCGTCCGCGATGCGCTGCCCCGGGTGTGGGACGCCGGGCGCCGCTATTTCGACGACCACCCGGACGTCACCGGCGCCCAGTTGTTCGACTACGTCGTCGGGGCGGCCCACGCGGAGGGCTTCGAGTGGGGCAGCCACATCGCGGGCCATCTGCTGGGGGAGTTCCCGCACAAGAAGATCGCCGGCGACGGGGTCGAGTGGTACATCAAGCCCGGCTCGAACAAGCCGATGCGGCGCACGGACCCGACCGGTCGCCGTTGCCACTGGATCCTCGAAATCCATCTGGTCGATCGGGTCCGCGGCTTCGGCGGCTTCTACGAGCAGCTGCTCGATCTGCCGTGAACCGGCGGGGCCGGCCCGTCAGTCGAACGGATAGACCACCCCGGTGAGCTCCTCGGAGACGGCCCACAGCCGCCGCTGCTTGTCGACGTCGTGGGACTTCGCGCTGGAGCCCACCAGCTTGGGGTAGCCGCGCGTCTCGCCGAGGCCGTCGGGCCCGTAGTACTGGCCGCCGAGCACGCCCGGGTCGGTGGCGGCGCGCAGCGTCGGGAGCGCGCCCCTGGCCGCGTCCTGCGCAATCACGTTGAAGAACACGTTGACGAGCGGCCGGAACGCGGTGGGCGTGTAGCGGCCCAGCTCGGTGTTCGACCCGCCGGGGTGGGCGGCGGCGGCGATCGTCGTGCCGTGCGGGGCGAGCCGGCGCTGCAATTCGTAGGTGAACAGCAGGTTGGCCAGCTTGGCCTGGCCGTACGCCGCCACGCGGTTGTACCGGCGCTCCCACTGCAGGTCGTCGAAGTGGATGTCGGCGAGGATGCGATGGCCCATGCTGCTGACGGTGACGACCCGGGAGCCGGCGACGGGCAGCAGCCGGTCCAGCAACAGGCCGGTGAGCGCAAAGTGGCCGAGGTGGTTGGTGCCGAACTGCATCTCGAAGCCGTCCTGGGTGGTTTCCTTCGGCGTGTACATGACGCCGGCGTTGTTGATCAGCAGGTCGATGCGGTCGTGGGCGGAACGCAGCTGCTCGGCCGCGGCGCGGACGGACGCCAGCGACGTCAGGTCGAGCTCTTGCAGCGCGACGTCGGCGTGCGGGCTCTGCGCGGTGATCCGGGCCGCGGCGTCCTTGCCCTTGTCGAGGTTGCGCACGGCCAGCACCACGTGGGCGCCGTGGTCGGCGAGCGCAAGGGCGGTCTCGTAGCCCAGCCCGGTGTTCGCTCCCGTGATGACGGCGACGCGGCCGGTCTGGTCGGGAATGTCCGCGGCGGTCCACTTGGCCTCAGAAAGGGGCATGAAAAGCTCCTAAACTAGTAAGGTAAACGGGGCGAGCGCTCCGGTTGTCCCCACTATACGGAACGCGCGCCCCGCTTTGTCAACCGACTTGAGGTGAACTTATGGCGCAACCCACCCGGCCGCTGCGCGCCGACGCGGCGCGTAACCGGGCGCGCGTGCTGGAGGTTGCCTACGACACGTTCGCGGCCGAGGGGCTGTCGGTGCCGATCGACGAGATCGCCCGGCGCGCCGGGGTCGGGGCCGGCACGGTCTACCGGCACTTCCCGACCAAGGAGGCGCTGTTTCTGGCCGTGATCGAAAACCGGATGCAGCGCCTCGTCGACGACGGGCGCGCCCTGCTGGAGTCCGAGGGGCCGGGGAAAGCGCTCTTCACCTTCCTGCGCTCCATGGTGTTGCAGTGGGGCGCGGCGGACCGCGGCCTGGCCGACGCGCTGGCCGGCTACGGAATCGACATCGCCTGCGCCGCCCCCGAGGCCGAGGACGCGTTCAAGGCCATGCTCGGCGAGCTGCTGCGTGCCGCGCAGGAAGCGGGCACCGCGCGGCGCGACGTCGACATGCGGGATCTGAAGGCGATCCTGGTCGGCTGCCAGGCGATGGAGGCGTACGACTCGGCGCTGGCCGGGCGGGTGACCGACGTCGTCGTCGACGGTTTACGCGCGCAGCGATAACGCGGGGGCCGTTCTTGCACTCGGCATAGGCGAGTGCTAAGAATGACGTTGGCACTCGCCACCGGTGAGTGCTAGGTCGGGACGGTGAGACCAGCTTGGTCGTCCGTCGCGGGCACTGCACCCGGCCAGGACGTGTCATCCCCTATCCGGAGGAATCACTTCGCAATGGCCAAGACAATTGCGTACGACGAAGAGGCCCGTCGCGGCCTCGAGCGAGGCTTGAACAGCCTCGCCGACGCGGTAAAGGTGACGTTGGGGCCCAAGGGCCGCAACGTCGTCCTGGAGAAGAAGTGGGGTGCCCCCACGATCACCAACGATGGTGTGTCCATCGCCAAGGAGATCGAGCTGGAGGACCCGTACGAGAAGATCGGCGCCGAGCTGGTCAAGGAAGTTGCCAAGAAGACCGACGACGTCGCCGGTGACGGCACGACGACGGCCACGGTGCTGGCCCAGGCCCTGGTGAAAGAGGGCCTGCGCAACGTCGCGGCGGGCGCCAACCCGCTCGGCCTCAAGCGCGGCATCGAGAAGGCCGTCGAGAAGATCACCGAGACCCTGCTGAAGTCGGCCAAGGACGTCGAGACCAAGGAGCAGATCGCGGCCACCGCGGCCATCTCCGCGGGCGACCAGTCGATCGGCGACCTGATCGCCGAGGCGATGGACAAGGTCGGCAACGAGGGCGTCATCACCGTCGAGGAGTCCAACACCTTCGGCCTGCAGCTCGAGCTCACCGAGGGCATGCGGTTCGACAAGGGCTACATCTCGGGCTACTTCGTCACCGACGCCGAGCGTCAGGAAGCGGTCCTGGAGGACCCCTACATCCTGCTGGTCAGCTCCAAGGTGTCGACCGTCAAGGACCTGCTGCCGCTGCTGGAGAAGGTCATCCAGGGCGGTAAGCCGCTGCTGATCATCGCCGAGGACGTCGAGGGCGAGGCTCTGTCCACCCTGGTGGTCAACAAGATCCGCGGCACCTTCAAGTCGGTGGCCGTCAAGGCTCCCGGCTTCGGCGACCGGCGCAAGGCGATGCTGCAGGACATGGCCATCCTTACCGGTGGTCAGGTCATCAGCGAAGAGGTCGGCCTGTCCCTCGAGACCGCCGACATCTCGCTGCTGGGCAAGGCCCGCAAGGTGGTCATCACCAAGGACGAGACCACCATCGTCGAGGGCGCCGGTGACCCGGACGCCATCGCCGGCCGGGTGGCCCAGATCCGCACCGAGATCGAGAACAGCGACTCCGACTACGACCGCGAGAAGCTGCAGGAGCGCCTGGCCAAGCTGGCCGGCGGTGTTGCGGTGATCAAGGCCGGCGCCGCCACCGAGGTGGAGCTCAAGGAGCGCAAGCACCGCATCGAGGACGCGGTCCGCAACGCCAAGGCGGCCGTCGAGGAGGGCATCGTCGCCGGTGGCGGCGTGGCCCTGCTGCAGGCGGCACCGGCCCTGGACGAGCTGAAGCTCAAGGGCGACGAGGCCACCGGCGCCAACATCGTCAAGGTGGCGTTGGAGGCTCCGCTGAAGCAGATCGCCTTCAACTCCGGGCTGGAGCCCGGCGTGGTCGCCGAGAAGGTCCGCAACTCGAAGGCCGGCACCGGCTTGAACGCCGCCACCGGCGAGTACGAGGACCTGCTCAAGGCCGGCGTTGCCGACCCGGTGAAGGTGACCCGTTCGGCGCTGCAGAACGCGGCGTCCATCGCGGGGCTGTTCCTGACGACCGAGGCCGTCGTGGCCGACAAGCCGGAGAAGGCGGCCGCTCCCGCGGGCGACCCGACCGGCGGCATGGGCGGTATGGACTTCTAGTAAGTCAACGAAAAAGCCCGGTCCCTCGAAATGCCGAGTGGGCCGGGCTTTTTCGTGTCCGCGAGTGTGTGTGAACCTACGGCTTTCAGTGTGAAGCCACGGCGGGATTCCGGCGATTTTTTCGCCGTGGTTTCACCCGCAACGCCCTGAGCTCACACTCGATGCCTGGGCGCACGAATCAGGCCGGCCGCGAGAACACCACGCAGTCGTGCAGGCAGCCTTTGGCGACGCTGGGGGAGTCGGCCTCGCGGTGCAGCAGCGCGCGCTCCGGCACGACGCCCAGGCGGACGGTGTCGTCGTCCGACTCGGTCACCTCGGCGCTGCCGTCGACGATCAGCGAGTAACCCCCGGGCTCGCGCGGGGGCCAGAGCAGGGTGACGTCGCGGCGGTGGGCCAGGTTGGTGCGCGTGCGGCCGCCGATGAGCCCGATGTCGAGAACCGCGCCGTCATGCAGCCGCGGCTCGACCGTCACGGTGTGCACGCGATAGTCCTCGCCGACGGTGATCAGATAGGCGAACGGGAAGTCCGGGAGCGCCGCGGCCAGCCGCTCGACGTCGACTTTTTTCTTCGTGCGCATGGCTTCGAGGATAGGCCGCTAGTCGGTTAGGAGCGGCTCCCTGGTACCGGGGTCGGGGACGTCGGGGCCGCGCTCGCCCTTGTTGAAGAAGCCGGAGCTGGGGATGTTGGACTCCCGGCCGGTCAGGGTCCGCACACCGGGGTCGGCGTTGCCGGCGGCGAAGAAGCCCGACGGGGCGCTCGCCCCCGTCGTGGTCCGCAGGGCCGGCGGGGTGGGGGTGGGGCCACCCGCCGCGCTGACCGAGGAATTCGCGTGGCCGGCTTCGAGGCCGCTGGCGAGGGCGCTGGCGTCGGCCGGCGCCGCGAAGCTCGCGTTGCTGAGCAGGCTCGATCCGGCGGCCGGGGCCAGGCCGCCGGTCGACGCGCTGACCGAGTTGAGCAGGCCCGAGCTGAGGTTGGCCGCGCTGACGCCGCCCGTCATGTAGTGGCTGGAGTTGAGCGCCTCCGCGCTGCCCAGCCCGTTCTCCTGGAAGAAACCGGTGTTGGCGGTGCCGGTGTTCAAAACGCCGGCATTGACCGACCCGGAATTCAGGAAGCCGGTATTCGAGACGCCCGAATTCCCGATGCCGAAGTTGCCGCTGCCGGAGTTGAAAAAGCCGATGTTGCCGGTGCCCGAGTTGAACAACCCGATGTTGCCGCTGCCCGAGTTAAAGCCGCCGAAGCCGATCTGATTGCTCCCGGTCAGCCCGATCCCGAAGTCGTTGGTGCCGCTGTTGCCGAAGCCGAAGTTGTTATTTCCGAGGTTGCCCAAGCCGAAGTTGTTGTTACCCGAATTTCCGGAACCGACATTCAGGCTGCCGCTGTTGCCGAAACCGATGTTCGAATTGCCCATCGTTATGGGGCCGAAACTCATTCGGCCATTGGCGAAGCTGAAACCGAGCTTCTGCAGGACCTGCTGCCAGGGCGCCAATTGCGCGACGGCCGAGGACGCGTCGGCGTGGTAGCCGAACATCGCGGCGACGTCGGTTGCCCACATCGCCTCGTAGGCCGCCTCGGTGTCCATGATCGCGGGAATGTTGAATCCGAACCAGTCCGTGGCCGCCAAGGCCTGCACCAGGGCGCGGTTGGCCGCCACCACCGCGGGCTGCACTGTGGCCGCCACCGCAGTCTCGAACGCGGCCGCAATGGCCGCGGCCTGGCTCGATGCCGCCTCGGCCTGAGCGGCCGCCGCGCTGAGCCAGCTCACGTACTGCGTCGCCACGGTCATCATCGCGGCCGCCGACGCGCCCTGCCACGAACCGTTGGCCAGATCGTTTGTCACCGAGAAGAATGACGAAGCCGAAGACGCCAGATCCTCGGCCAACCCATCCCATGCGGCGGCCGCAGCAAGCAGCGGCGCCGCCCCGGGACCGGCGAAGATAAGTGCCGAGTTGATTTCTGGCGGCAACCACGCAAAATGCGGGCTTGTCACTAACCCAACTTAACCGGGAAGGGCCGCCCTTCGTGGCGTTATCGACCAGGTACCGGAATAGGCTTTCGGCCCCGGACCAACTTCCCTGGCCGCGCGGCTGTCGGAACGCCATTTTCGGCAATTATTTCACCGGAAACCACCGTTGTCACATATCCTTCTGCGGTCTGGTCCAGCCTCCGGCCCCCGGCGGGTAGGTCGTGCCGGATCACGGGTTTGTGCAGCCGCAGGGCGGCGTGATCGATGACGTTGAGGTCGGCCTTGTAGCCGACGGCAATCCGGCCGCGGTCGCCCAGACCGGCGACGCGGGCCGGCACGGAGGTCAGCTCGCGCACGGCCTCCGGCACCGTGAACCGCCCGGACTTGCGGTCGCGGGCCCAGTGGGCCAGGAAGTACGTCGTGTAGCTGGCGTCGCAGATCATCCCGTAGTGCGCGCCGCCGTCGCCGAGTCCGAGCACGACGTCGTCGCGGTGCAGCAGCTCGCCGACGGTGTCCAGCGAGTTGCCCTGCAGGTTGCTGGTCGCGACCAGCAGCATCGCGCGGCCGTCGTCGTCGAGCAGCCGGTCGTAGGCCTCCTCCATCGGGTCCACCCCGCGGGCCCGGGCGCGGGCCCCGACGCTGGTCGACGGGTCGGGCTCGTAGTCGGGGTTGTCGCCCAGCGGGAAGATCCAGTCCCACATCTGGGCCACGTACAGGATGGGGTGGCCGACGCCGGGCTTGTCGGCCAGGATGCGGGCGCGGACTTCCGGCTTGCGCATCTCGGCGACCCGCTCGGCCAGCGGCAGGTGCGCGATCTCGCGGTAGCTGGGGTAGAGCACGAACGGGTTGGCGGACAGTTGCAGCCCGATGATCAACCCGATCGGGCGCGGCAGCAGCTGGGCGGTGACCTGCGGCTCGTCCCCGGCCGTCCTCGAGTTGGCCTTCTCGATCATGGTGATGGCGTCCGGCCACGTCGGGTCGCCCGCGTTGGCGACGACCAGGGTGAACGTGACCGGCAGCC
Organism: Mycobacterium sp. E2327; assembly: GCF_001672675.1. NCBI lineage: Bacteria > Bacillati > Actinomycetota > Actinomycetes > Mycobacteriales > Mycobacteriaceae > Mycobacterium > Mycobacterium sp. E2327. Next base: position 14,516 of record NZ_LZKE01000218.1, on the reverse strand, counting down.
CGACGTCCTCGGCCACGTCGAACACCGTCTGCAGGACGGGCTGATAGCCGCCGGCCGGGATGTCGGGCACGAACTGGAGCAGGCCCCCGCCGCCGTCGACCACGCCCCGGGCGATCTCTTCGATCTCCTCGCGGGCGGCGTCGTAACTCGGTATGGGCGAACCGCTTTCGGTCTTGTGGATCGTCAGCCGCGACGACGCGAAGCCCAGCGCGCCGACCTCGATCGCCTCCTTGGCCAGCGCCCGCATCTTGGCCAGGTCTTCGGCGGTGGCCGGCTCACGGTCGGCGCCGCGCTGACCCATCACGTACACGCGCAGCGGCGAGTGCGGCAGATAGGCGGCCACGTCGATATCGCGCTTGCCCGCGTCCAGCGCGTCCATGTATTCGGGGAAGGTCTCCCAGTTCCATGGCAGGCCGTCGGTCATGACGACGCCGGGAATGTCCTCGACCCCGGCCATCACGTCGACGAGCACGTCGTGGTCCTCGCGGCGGCACGGCGCGAACCCGACCCCGCAGTTGCCCATCACGACCGTGGTCACCCCGTGCGCGGACGACGGCGTCAGCCGCTCCGACCAGATGGACTGGCCGTCGTAGTGGGTGTGCAGGTCGACGAAGCCGGGCGTGACCAGCAGGCCGGTCGCGTCGATCTCCCGCGTGGCGCCATTCCCGTTCACGGACCCGACGGCCGCTATGACGCCGTCTTTCACCGCCACGTCGCCGACGTACGGCTCACCGCCCAGCCCGTCGACGATGCTGCCGTTGCGGATGATCAGGTCGTAGGTCATCTAAATAATCTCCTACTTTGACCGTTTGAGCTGCTCAAACAGGTATGACGTGTCCGAAAGTGCCGCGAAAGTGCCACTAACGAGCTGGGGCAATGGACTACGTGTCGATTGGACACATCGCACGTGTCCACCATTAGCGTCCACCATTGAAGCCTAGCCTCGCTAACGCAGTTCGTAACCCGTGACCACAACTGAGCTGCAGGACAACGGTCTGTCCATCAGTGGTCGCTGTGGGATGAGGTGACCTACCACGGGGCACAACAACGGTGGGGCTTTATGGGGCGCTGCGAAGCGCACCTGTGCGTTGAGCGGTAAGCCTCCTGCGGACTGGGCTTACGACTGCACCGACCGACCGGGCGGTACCACGACACGCGAGACGATTTTGATCCTGTACGAACCATTCTCCCGTATTCGCAGTTCCCCGAGTTCTACATGCCGATGTGCAAGGCCTGCCATATACAACGGGATATGCAGGAGCTTGACGACGAGGTTGAAGCGTTCCGCGAATGGTGTAAGACGCATCGGTCGCGCGGCGAGCACGGCGGGTGCGAATCGATCTGACGGTGCTTCGGGTGGTGATGGTAGAGCCTAACCATAGAGGGATGAATATCTAGCACCGTGCTCTTTGGGTGTCGTTAGTGGGCCTGTGTCCAGTTCCTGTCCCGGACTGCTATTGCTAAACCCTACGGGCCCTGATGAATTGGAGAGGGCGAAGGACACAGATAGGAAGCAAACCGGCATCCCGAGCGGGCCAGCGTCGCCGGCGCGGCTATCGCCATCGGTCACCCCCGGGCGCCAGCGGTGCTGGCATCATGACCACACTCGTGCGCGCTCGAACAACGCGCTGGCCGATACGAGCCGCGCACGACGTGAGCCGGCGGCGGCACGTCCAACATCGACGGCTGGGATGGCTAGTGAAGTCCGGGGGCGGGCGTAGCCTGTTGGCGGTGGCACGAAAGTGCGTATTCTGCGGCAGGACGCCCGTCACGTCTGAACACATCTTCAAACGCGCGTTTCGCAAGAAGCTCAATCTGCCAGCCGGCAACCGCCGGTTGGACAGGCAAGACGGTCTCGACTCGCCTATGACGACGCGGCCCGACCCATTGTTCGAACTCACAGTGCGCTACGTCTGCTCGAAATGTAACAGCGGCTGGATGAATCGGCTCGACTTAGCCGTCGAACGTTGGGTTATCAACCCAGACAGCGAAACATGCGAACCCAGCGATCTCCGACGCTGGGCGATCAAGGTTGCGATCATGTATTCGTTGACCGCCCAGCCAAGTACCGTCTTGCCGCGTACAGACTATGACCGGCTCTTCAGCGGCGACGACCTCAACGATTGGTATGTGTTTATCGGACGCAGCAGCTTTCCCGAATGGCGGCACGGACATGTTGGCCATGGCGTTCGCTGCGACACCACAGGTGAAATGCTCGGGGGCATCACGCATGCCTCCTGGGTCGTGGGCACATCAGTCGTATCGGCACTTCGTCCCGCGGGCGACGCGGAGTTGCACCTTCTAAAGGCGTTTCGACAGTACAACGTCTTCGCAGACGAGCCGTTGGTGGAGATTCCGTGCGGAGCCGATACGTTTCCAGACCTCTTAACGCATCGACCATTGCGACGCGGGGAAGCCGCGTCTTTCATCTGGTTTTTCGCAGCCCATCCCGCATCGCCGGTCTACCCGCATAACAAAGCAGGAGCTGAGAAGGTACGGGATGCCGTGGCTGCACGACGCAAGGAATTAGGCCTAGGACCCGGTAACCCACCCCGTCAGCATCAAAAGTAATGCCTCACAAGCCGAAACGCATGGGGTGCTGGGCACCAAGGCTCCCACCGAGTAGTGCGCTCGCGCGGGGCGCACAAGCCGCAGACCTCCTGCGAGTGCGTACGCATCGGCAAGGTGCCCGTCGAGCGGTCGGACTACGCCGCATTCACAGCGACAGAACCCGCGCCAGTCCCGGTCAGGGTACGGCGATTCGCGTCCTGGCCTCTCCAATGGCCACGATTCGCCAGTACGATCGCGGCGACGCTACGAATACACCTAACGGGACAGTTGGCGCGGCCTCCCATGATCGACTCGCCATCTGCGCCTACTGTCCCCGCTCGGCGGTTGATTTTCCGGCAAGGGCTTTCACTCGGCGGCATCGACAACCTTGAAACCGCCGTCATGCCGAGTTGCATAGTGAGGTTGGCGGCCTGAATCCGCGATCGCCGGATTCTCGGACGGCGGATCCGGTCGATTCCGGTTACACCCTGTTATACGTTGCGCGGCAATGGCTTTCGCGGAGGAGAGAACCTGATGGATCCGTTCGATTCCTATTGTTTCCTGGTCATTATGCGTGAATAAACGATGGGCGAGGCGCTCGCTTGATAGCCAGCCCGAATGGCGACTTAGCCAGCCGCTTTGCTGCGAGTCCGGCGGCCGCGATGAGCCGGGCGAGGCGTCCAACAACTAACAGGTCGCCAAGCATTAGTGGATACCGTCGAGCGGCGCGCTTGCGCGACGCGACCTGGAGCAGCACCTATACCCGCCGCCGAAGCTGCCACACCTATGACGACAACAACGACAACTTGCAATACGTCGCCGAAAACGGTGCGGACATCGGAGAAGCCCGCTCCGCTGTTACGGTTGTGACCGATGTGGCCTATACACCATGCCTTAGCGGATTCTCGGCATTGAATACCGGCGTGTCTTCCGCTCGAATGTGGGGAGGCGATGAAACACTGGGCGGAAGCCCATATGGATCAAACCCAGTAGCGCCTGCCCCCGATACCGAGCCGACCAATGGAGACTTCTAACTTAGATTGTTTCCCGCAACCGTACTCAATCTATTGATCGCCACGCTGCAGATGCCGGCGATGAAATGCAGGCGTTGATCAAAATGCTCCACATCTGCCGACACGCTGGTTGCGGTGTCCTTCGAGAACTGGTTGATCGGGTAAGCACCGCTGTCGCGTCTGCCGGGCACGCCATCACCACAATTCTGCTCGCGGTGGTAGGAGGCGTGATCGCAGCTTGGATCTATGCTCGTTTCCTTCGCCCCCGCCGCGACTTTGCTGCGGACAACAAGGTGACCGATGCCCATGATCGGGCTGACCGTAAGAAACCTGCGGCCAATGTGATTCTTACCGAGCCGCCAAAACCGTGGTTCAGCTGGCTCTCCGATGACGTGATCGACATACCGCCCGACGCCGAACGGGGCATGTACAACACTAGATTTCCGGGCCATGACCGAGCAATCAGAACAAGCATGCCGTATCGAAATCGAACCAACGGAGCTGATCTGGTCAGATCCAGACTGTCGTTCGACCTGACCGGAACCCACCACACAGCCACTCGCATAGCAAGCATTAAGGCAGTCATCGACGAGCGGCGACCTGTCCCGGCGGGAACCGTTTACTACGCAGCACCCCAAGGCGGTACCGCCAAGGGAGAAATAGCGTTCGACCTCGGATCGCCCGACCTGAATGCCCGCGTGCAAGATGAGTATGGAGCGCCGACAACCCGCCACTACCTTGATGAATACACTTACGAGTTGGTGCGCGGCGAGTCCATTGGATTCATTGCCGGGGTGTTCGCGCCGTGGTACGGCGGCGACATTCGATACCACCTCGAAGTCGCCTTCGACGCAGGGCCACCGGTATCGATCTACAACGAGGCCGGAGAGCCATTCCGCATCGTCGGCTACCCCCGGACCGCGCGCCGCGCGTACTTCGACACCAGCATCAAACATCACGACTGGCCGAACTACCCACACTTTCCGGTTGACGGCTTAATTCACGACATACCAGGCAACGCAACCAAGACCAGCGGGTAGCACTTTGACCAGACGCAATTAAGAGAGCCCCCTGGGTGCATATTGTGTCGCGCTGAACTGGTCTGCGCGTCGATGGATCGCCGCTTGCCCTCGACGTAATCTACGCCGTCGCACGGCATGGCTGCTGGCTGACGAATGTTTGCAGGGCTAACGGTCCAGTGGCACGGCGCCCGGGATGACTTGCAGCAAATCGCCCGGTTTGATTCCCACTCTCGCCAGTGGTCGGTCGTCTGTGCCTGAGCTCCGACTGTGTTTGCGCGCCCAAGTGGTGCCCATGTCGAGAAACATCTGCCCGTCGTGAGGGCGACGAAGCAGCCATTCGTCACCGTAGGTAAAGGCGGGCACCCAGTCAGGCAATAATCCGTAGATGAAGTTCAGTAAGTCGCGGACGGTTGTGTAGTCAGACACCGGAACCTTGACAGCGCCCAGCCGGGGGTCGAGTGGGCCGAAATCGACCGTGACAGCCGATTTCTCGACCTCGTCGCGAATGGATTCGAGCAGGTTATCGCGGAGTTCGTCGGGAAGGTTGTCCCCCACTGCTTTTTCGACGCTGGCTGCTACAGCGGCTTTGGTCGCCTCGACCGCATTTTCCTGGGCTATCCTCTTCGAGTAATTCTCAATATCGCTGCCGGTAGCCGCGAACAACCATAGAACGATAACCCGGGTGTATAGGTATCCGAGCAAGAACGCGGCGACGGCCGCAGTCATGGAAAGCACTACTCCAACGCCGCCACTAGGCCCATACGAACCGAGCAGCGGTGCCAACTGGCGCCCCAGAGCTTCGAGTGCCGCAGGCACTTTGCCGATCTGCACCAGCGATATACCAACTAGGACCTTGGTTAGCCAGTCTGAAATCTGTTCAAGGTTGGTGTTGCCGATGTAGCGGGCCGACTTGGAGTCGGCGTCAAGTTGTGTCGACTGCAGCTCGCGCGGTATGGCAAAGATGAATCCGAGAAAGCCTCCCAGACATGCGGACGCCAAAGCGATCAGTATGGCAGCGAACGTTATCGTGAAAGGCTCACGTCCCCAATGATTGCTCAAGGAAAATCCGAGGACCGGACACGCAATTACGTAGAAGAGCACAAAAGATAACGTCAACGTGCGAATCTGCTGCGCGAACTTCTCTGCCGTGTCGCCGGGCCTACCCGGACCGTCGGCGGCGCCACGGGCGGGGGCTGGATGGCTGCCGTCAGATGTTGTAGGAGTGGCTTTGCTCCGGCGGCGCGTCAGCCTGCTCCACCATTCCACAGTCGTATCGGACGGCGGCGGATTCGTCGGATCAGCGGACACACCAGCAGAATGTCACAACAGACGCACTGACACCATGCACGTCGCCGGAATCCGGCCCAGCAAACGACTTCAGTTCCGACGCAGCCCTACCTCACCCCGGTGGATCGTGCCAGGATCTCTTCCGTGATCGATCACGTCGGAATCAATTGCGCCGATTATCCGAAATCGCAGGATTTTTACGACAGCGTGCTGGGAGTGCTCGGGTTTTCACGGCAAATGGATTTCGGCCGGGCCATCGGGTACGGCCGCGACGGCAAACCCACGTTCTGGATCTCCGACGGGGCGGGGATGGGTCCGGCTCGGGAGGTGCACCTGGCCTTCGCGGCCGCCGACGAGGACGCGGTGCGCGCGTTTCACCGGGCGGCCGTGGAACGGGGCGCCGAGTCGTTGCACGAGCCGCGGCTGTGGCCCGAATACCACCCCGGCTATTTCGGCGCGTTCGTGCGCGATCCCGACGGCAACAACGTCGAGGCGGTCTGGCGCGGCGCGTAGTGTCGGCCGTATGGGAGCTGAAAGTGACGCCGCCACACAGGAACTGCTTCGCGACGCGTTCACCCGGTTGATCGAGCACGTCGACGAGCTCGTCGACGGCCTGACCGACGAGGTGGCCGACTACCGCCCGACGCCGAACGCCAACAGCATCGCCTGGCTGATCTGGCACAGCGCGCGGGTGCAGGACATTCAGCTGGCCCACGTGGCCGGCGTCGAGCAGGTGTGGACGCGCGACGGCTGGGTGGACCGCTTCGGGCTGGACCTGCCGCGCAACGACACCGGCTACGGGCACGGCCCCGACGAGGTGGCGAAGGTCAAGGCGCCGGCGGAGCTGCTGGCCGGCTACTACCACGCGGTGCACAAGCTGACCCTCGAATACATCGCCAGCGTGACCGCCGGCGAGCTGTCCCGCGTCGTCGACACCAATTGGGACCCGCCGGTGACGGCCAGCGCCCGGCTGGTGAGCATCATCGACGACTGCGCCCAGCACCTCGGGCAGGCCGCCTATGTGCGGGGCATTCAGTAGGTTCTAGGGCGTGCGATTCGCCGCGACCGTGCTGCTGTGGCTGGCCGCCACGCTCGCCCTGGCCGTAGCGATCCCGGCGTCGTGGGCGCAGCGCAACCTCGTCAGCGAGGACGGCTACGCCGCGCTGGCGCAGCGCGCCGCCGGCGATCCCGCCCTGCAGTCGGCGATGGCGGCCGAGCTCACCACCCGGGCCATGGCGCTGATCGCGGCGCACGGCGGGGGGCGTTATCCCGTGGACGGCTCGGAGGTGCACGCTGTCGCCGCCGCCTTCACGGCCGGGCCGGGGTTCCCGCCGCTGTTCGCCCGGGCGAACCGGGCGGCACACCGCTACCTGTTCACCGCGGACGGGTCCGCGGAATGGGCGATCGACGTGGCCCCGATGCTCAACGACGCCGCGATGCAGCAGGTGCTGGCCCGGCACCACGTGACCGTGCCGGCGAACCTGACGGTGCCCCTCACGGTGTCGATGCCGTCGTCGGTGCGGCCGGGGCGGCTGAGCGCGCTGGCCAGGTGGGGGCCGTGGATCAGCGCCGGCGCGGCGGCCCTGAGCGGTCTGTGCGCGCTCCTGACGCTGGCCGCCGCGCGCGGCCGCGGCAAGGCGCTGACCAGCCTGGGCGTCTCGGCGCTGCTCGTCGGCGGGGCGGGCTGGGCCTGCATCGAGGCGAGCGGCCGCTACGTCAACGACGCGCTCAACCGCACCACCGGTAACGTCCGCCAGATCGGCGAGGTGATAGTCGCCCACGCCGAGGCCGGCCTGCGCGGCTGGCTCGACCTGACCCTGGTCGCCGGGGTAGCGCTCGTCGCCGCTGGGGTGCTCGCGGCGGTCCTGGGCGGGCTGCGGAAAAGCCCTAGCTGAGCGGCAGCTCGGCCAGGATCGGGGTGGTCGGCTGCGGCGATCCCTTGCCGGGCTCGACGGTGAACGCGAGCTCGGTGGAGGCGCCGATGTTGGTGAGCGTGTCTTTGGTCGACGGCGACACGGCGGCCGCGTCCATCGTGCCGGCCGAGGTCGGGCCGTTGGCCCCGATCAGCCACATCTGATAGACGGTGCCGGGGGACGGGGGCGGCACGTTGTTCATCACCAGCAGCGCCGCGTTGCGGTCACGGGAGAACATCACCGTCGCGGTCCCGTTGGCCAGGGGACGCGAGACCGTCTGGACGTCCGGGGCTGACATGATCTGTTCGGCGACCGTGGGCTTCGCCGGGGGGCGCATCAGCACGCCGGCGCCGAACGCCGCGGCGCCCACCACGACCGCCGCCGCGGCGGAAGCCAACACGGCTCTGCGCCAAGGTATTTGGCGGACATTGTTCGGCTTTACGGCCGACAGCGTGGCGTCCCGCAGCTGTGCCGGCGGTTCGCTCGCGGTGGCCGCCGACACGACCGCCATCGTCTCGCGGACGGCACGGACCTCGTCATCGAAGGCCGCCGCCACCGACGACGGCGCCGCGGCGCGCAGGCGCTCGATCTCGGCGCGCTCCGCGTCCGACACCGCGTGCAGGGCATACGGCGTGGCCAGCTCGAGCAGTTCGAATTCGGTCGGCTCAGTCATGGCACGTCCAGGCAGTTACGCAGGCCGCGCAGCGCGTCGCGGATGCGCGATTTGATCGTCGACAAGTTGGCGGCCAGCCGCTGCGACACCTCGCTGTACGTCAGCCCCTGGTAGTAGGCCAGTTCGATGCACTGTCGCTGCGCGTCGCTCAACCCGTCGAGGCATTGGGCCACCCGGCGACGCTCGTCGCCGGAAATCGCCGAGTCGGCGACCACGTCACCGGCGGGCTCGACACTGGCGGCGCCGTAGCGGGATTCGCGCCTGCTGCCGGCCTGTTCGGCGCGCACCCGGTCCACGGCCCGCCGGTGCGCCATGGTCAGCAGCCACGCCAGGGCCGAACCTTTGGCCGGGTCGTACTGCGACGCCGAGCGCCACACCTCGAGATAGACCTCCTGGGTGGTTTCTTCGCTGTAGCCGGGATCACGCACCACCCGCGTCACCAGTCCGTACACCCGAGCCTTGGTGAGGTCGTAGATCGTGGCGAAGGCGGCGCTGTCCCCGCGCGCGACCTGGCGCAGCAAGGTGTCGAGCTCGTTGCTCATCGATCGGTAGCCTAGCGTCCGTCATCGGTGCGCCTATGCCGGTGGCGGGGAAAGAAATACGCCGTCCGTTCCCGGTATTCGCCGCAGCATGTGCACCAGGCTGATCCACACCGGTGATTCGGAGCCGCCACCGGGGTGGATGGGCTCAACCGAATGTGAACGAAAACACTTGCAGGCCTTTGCCGACCTGCATGTCGAGCTGGTCGCGGTGCGCGGTGTCGTCGGAGGCGACCTGGTGCAGGGTGGGCGGCCCGCCGACCGTTGTCACGGTGGTCTTGCCGCCCCTGGTCACCGTGATCGTGCCGGTGCCGCCGAGGACGACGTAGACGCTCTTGCCGGTGTAGTTCAACCGGATGGCAGCGTCATCGCTCGCCGCGGTGGCGCCCTGGTCGTCCAGTGTCCAGCGCCCGCGCAGCGCGAACCGGTCGTCGGGCAAGGTCGCCGGGTACGCGAACGCGGCGGTGCCCAGCTTGTATTCGCCGGCGCCGCCGTAGTTGACGGCCTTGCCGGCGCCCAGGTAGGTCTCCGGCGTGAGCCTGCTCCGCGGGGTGTCGTCCACCGCGTTCGATGCGGCGGGCAACTTGACGTCCGGGTTGGCGGCGACGAGCAAGTCGCGGATCAGCTGTTCGGTCGCGTCGTAGTCACCCTCGCCGAACTTGGTGTGGCGGATCGCGCCGTTGGCGTCGATGAGGTACTCGGCCGGCCAGTACAGGTTCTGGTAGCCGTTCCAGGTCGCGTAGTCGTTGTCCAGCGCAACGGGATAGGTGATGTGCAACGCGGCGGCGCCGCTGGCCACGTTGGCGGGAACCCGTTCGAACGCGTACTCGGGGGTGTGCACGCCGATGACGACCAAACCGTCGTCGCGGTAGCGGTTGAACCAGCCCACGACGTGCGGGATGGCGCGCTGGCAGTTGATGCAGGAGTAGGCCCAGAAGTCGATCAGGACCACCTTGCCGCGCAGCGAGGCCAGGTCGATTGGCGCGCCGCCCGGGGTGTTGAGCCACCCGGTGATCCCGGTGAGGGCGGGGGCCGGGCCGCACTGCTGCAGTCGGTTGGAACCGTCGACGCAGTCGGACAGCTGGCCCGACATCGCGCCGCCCAGCTGGTGGCGAATCTGGTTGGCCCCGATGCCTTTTTGCATCGCCGTGGTGTAGTCGGGGACGGCGCGCTGCAGCGTGGCGGGCAGGTTGAAGACCAGCGCCGCGGCCAGCACGATCATCGTGATTCCGCCGGCGACCCGGATCACGTGTTGCCGGCGGCGGAACGCGGAGACACGCTCGGCGAGGCGCCGCCCGGCCAGCGCAAAAACGAGCAGCGGCAGCGCGGTGCCGATCGCGAACGCCGCCGTCAGCACCAGCACCGGCGGGCCGATGGAGGCGGTGCCGCCCGCGACGACGATCGCGGCCAGCACCGGTCCCGCGCACGGCACATACAGCGCGCCCAGCGTCAGACCCAGCCCGAAACCGTTGCCGCTCAAGCGCTTCGGGCCGAGCTGGGGCAGCGGGATGCGGGCGAACGGGCGCTCGATCAGGTGCGCCAGCGGCGGGAAGATCAAGCCGAGGCCGATGAGCGTCAGCGTCACCAGCGCGGCCCAGCGGATCGCGTCCTGCGGCAGGTGCAGCGCCGACAGCAGGGCCGAGCCGGCCAGGGTGACCACGCTGAAGCTGCAGACCAGCCCGGCGATCACCAGGTACGGCCGGGCCGGCGGGGCGGTGTCACGCGAGCTGCCGGCCCCGGAGAAGAACACCACCGGAAGCACCGGCAGGATGCACGGCGAGACGCCGGTGATCAGGCCGCCGAGGAATCCGATCAACGCGACTGTGGGCATGGTCGTTATTCGGAGCCGCGGCAGTTACGGATTAGTCGCTGTAGGCCAGGGAGCGGTCCGGCGGGTGGGGTTGCACCGGCTGCGTCGGAACCCGCAGGGGCCGCGAGCGCACCCGCATCGGCCACCAGAACCAGCGGCCCAGCAGCGCGGCGATGGACGGGGTCATGAACGCGCGGATGATCAACGTGTCGAACATCAGGCCCAGCCCGATCGTGGTGCCCACCTGCCCGACGATGCGCACGTCGCTGACGACCATGGACGCCATCGTGAACGCGAACACCAGGCCCGCGTTGGTCACCACCTTGCCGGTGCCGCCCATCGACCGGATGATGCCGGTGTTCAGGCCGGCGTGAATTTCCTGCTTGAACCGGGAGACCAGCAACAGGTTGTAGTCGGAGCCCACGGCCAACAACACGATCACCGACATGGCCAGCACCATCCAGTGCAGATCGATGCCGAGGATGTGCTGCCAGACGAGCACCGACAGCCCAAACGAGGCGCCCAGCGAAACCGCCACCGTGCCAACGATGACCGCGGCGGCGACCAGCGCGCGGGTCAGGATCAACATGATGATGAAGATCAGGCACAGCGACGAGACCCCGGCGATCACCAGGTCCCACTTGGCGCCCTCGGCGATGTCCTTGAAGACGGCCCCCGTGCCGGCGACGTAGATCTTCGCGTCCTCCAGCGGGGTGCCCTTGAGCGACTCCTCGGCCGCGGTGCGGATCTTGTCAATGCTGGCGATGCCCTCGGCCGACGCGGGGTCGCCGCGATGCAGGATGATCATGCGCGCCGCGTGCCCGTCGGGGGACAGGAAGTTCTTCATGGCGCGCTGAAAGTCTTTGTTCTTGAACACTTCCGGCGGCAGATAGAACGAGTCGTCGTTCTTGGAGGCGTCGAAGGCGTGGCCCATCGCCGTCGCGTTGTCGCTCATCTCGTTCATCTGGTCGAAGATCCCGGACATCGTGCTGTGCATGTCCAGCATCATGGTCCGCATGTTCACCATGGTCTGGATCATCGGCGGGAACTGGGCGACCATCTGCGGCATCAGCCGGTCCAGATCCTTGATGTCACCGACCAACGTGTTGAGTTTCTCGTCGATCTGGTCCAGGCCGTCCAGCGCGTCGAATATCGAGCGAATCGACCAGCAGATCGGGATGTCGAAACAGTGCCTCTCCCAATAGAAGTAGCTGCGGATCGGCCGCCAGAAGTCGTCGAAGTCCGAGATGCGGTCCCGCAGCTCGTTGGTGATCTGCTGCATCTGTTCGGTGTCGCCGACCATGCGGTGCGTGGTGCCGACGAGCTGCGTCATCAAGTCGTACATCCGCTGCATGTTGGCGATCGTCTTGGTCATCTCGTCGGCCTGCTTGACCATGTTGTCCATCTGGTCGCGCTGGTATTTCATGGTCTGCGTCTGAGCGGCGTTCTGCATGCTCATCTGGAACGGGATCGACGTGTGGTCCATCGTCGTCCCGTCCGGCCGGGTGATCGCCTGGACGCGGGAGATTCCCGGGACCCGAAAGATGCCCTTTGCCAACCGGTCCAGGACGAGGAAGTCGGTCGGGTTACGCATGTCGTGGTTGGCCTGGATCATCAAGATCTCCGGCTTCATCCGCGCCTGGGAGAAGTGGCGGTCCGCCGCCGTCAGCCCGGCGTTGGCGGGGATGGTGCTGGGCAGGTACTCGCGGTCGTTGTAGTTGGCCCGGTAGCCGGGCAGCGTCAGCAGGCCGACCAGGGCGACCGCACACGTGACGGCGAGGATCGGAAGCGGCCAGCGGACCACCGCGGTGCCGACCCGGCGCCAGCCACGCACCCCGAGCTTGCGCTTGGGGTCGAAGACGCCGAACCGGCTGCCGACGGTGAGGATCGCGGGGCCCAGCGTGAGCGCGACCAGCACCGCGAGCAGCATCCCCACCGCGCACGGAATACCGAGGGTCTGGAAGTACGGCATCCGCGCGAAGCTGAGGCAGAACATCGCGCCGGCGATCGTCAGGCCGGAGCCCAGGATGACGTGGGCCGTCCCGCGGTACATGGTGTAGAAGGCCGATTCCTTGTCTTCGCCGGCGTGGCGGGCCTCCTGATACCGGCCGACGATGAAGATGCCGTAGTCCGTCCCGGCCGCGATCGCCAGCGAGGTGAGCAGGCTGACCGCGAAGGTGGAAAGCCCGATGAGCCCGAAGTGCCCGATCACGGCGACGGCTCCGCGCGCCGCGGTCAATTCGAAGCCGACCGTGATCAGCAACAGGATCACGGTGAGGATCGACCGGTAGACGAACAACAACACGATGAGGATCACCGCGACCGTCGTCAGCGTGATCCTGACCATGGACTTGTCGCCGCTGTGGTGCAGGTCCGCGGCCATCGCCGAGACCCCGGTGACGTACGCCTTGACCCCGGGCGGCGCGGGCACGCTGTTCACGATGTTGCGGACGGACTCGACCGATTCGTTGGCCAACGGCTCGCCCTGATTACCGGCGAGGTTGACCTGAACGGTCACGGCCTTGCCGTCGTTGCTCTGCGCGCCCGCCGCCGTGAGCGGATCGCCCCAGAAGTCCTGGATGCTCAGCACGTGCGCCTTGTCCTCGCGCAACTTGCGGATCACGGTGTCGTAGTACCGGTGGGCGTCGTCGCCGAGGGGCTGGTTGCCCTCCAGCACGATCATCGCCGAGCTGTCGGTCTCGCCCTCGTTGAACGCATGGCCGATCTGCTTCATCGCCACGAATGACGGTGCGTCCTTTGGGCTCAACGACACCGACCGCTCCTGCCCGACCACTTCCAGCGACGGGACGAACAGGCTGAGGACGATGGCCACGCCCACCCAGAACAGGATGATGGGCACCGCGAGGGTGTGAATCATTCGCGCGATGAACGGCCGCTCGGGGTGGGCGTCGCGCGCGAATTCGGTGAATCGACTGGTCACGCGGACTTCACCACGCAGAAGGTGAAGGCGTGGACGCCGTTGGAGATTCGCTCGGCCTTGACCACGTCGTCCACCGTGATGCGGCAGCCGATGCTGTCGCTATCGCCCCGCGCCGTGAGGTTTCCCATCATGGCCGCCTTGTCGGTGGTGACGCGCAGCGTCCACGGCAACGGCGCACCGTCGATGCGTTGCGGGTCGGCGTTCACGTCGAAATAGCTGATGTCGGCGAGGGTTCCGGGCGGCCCGAAGACCTCGTAGACAATTCGTTTCGGGTTGAACGGCTTGGGATTCTGCAGGTTGCTGTCGGCATACGATTCGCGTTTTTCCGAGCCGAAGTAGCCGTGCACCCGATACACGATGAAGCCACCGACCATGACGACCGCCAGGATGACCAGTGGAATCCACGTTCGGGACAGCACCTTGAAAATCGGAATCCCTTTCAGCGGTCGGTAGTTCTGCGTGCGGTCCGTCGCCGCCGAACGTGGTCAACTACGGATCGCCGCGCTGCGCCCGTCCGCCGATCCCGGTAGGAAAACAGCCAAGGCTTACCTAAGTAAATCACGGCCAGGTGTGTCGCCCGCCCTGGGACCGTTGACTCCTTCCCCTCGCGCCCTGGAGTGTAACGCATATCACGTGCGTAACCGGAAATCGTCTGCGAGCTGTGACCTGGGATAGCCGGTGGGAGCCAGGATCTAGTGTCGTGAGTCGTTAATTCGCCCGCTCTTGTTAGAATGGGTGATGCCGTCGCCGCATGCTGCGCAGATCGTG